>NZ_BOJU01000004.1:0-274207 GCF_016860625.1 Fructobacillus tropaeoli | reverse complement strand
ACCGTTACAGATTTGTTTGTTCAAAGTTTTGTTCAGTTTTCAATGTGCGATGCCTTGTTGGGCAACTCATTTAGTTTACCATAGCTGTGAACCAAAGTCAACAACTAATTTGGAAAGTTATTTGAGCTGCTTTGTTAGGGCAACTTGATTAGTTTATCAGGAATGTTGAACGATGTCAACAACTTTCTGAAAAACTTTTATCAACTGCCGGCTACCAGAGATAACCAGCGCCTCGCTAGAAGCACGTTTGCTTCGTAACGAACAATAACTAGTATAGCGCCTACCTTCTTACTCGTCAACACTTTTTCCATGTTTTTTAAAGAGATTCTAAAAGGGCGAAAGATACTTTCTCTCGCCCTTTTATTAACGGATAAAATACGAACATTATTGCTATTGATTATTGAATCATCCATTAATATTTAACTAGCATCAAAGGATGTGAATGTTGATGGCTGAATCGTTGTCAACAATTCACGGATATCATCAGCACTCTTAAAGACCAATTCCTTCGGTAACTGCTTCTGTAATGCCTGATAATCAGTCACATGAAAGGAGTATAACGATTCGGCATGGCCTTCATCTTCGACTGCAGTGGCCAATTCACCCAAGCGCCAATCGTCAAAATTAGTCACCCCAATCTTTTGAAAGGCAGACAGAATCGTCCCCAAAGAAGTCTTTTCTTCATGATGGTGAACCTTCACTGCCCAAAAATGATCACCTGAATCTTTTTGATGGACTAAAAAATAGGGAATATCGTGGTCATATGCAATAACCGTCGCTGCTACCATTGTCATATAGTACTCCTCAGCTAATTCTTTTCTTTGCTTCCTCAATCCAACCTGGCAAGGCTAACGCAATTGGTTCAAAACCATAGTCCAAGTGATAGTTCGTCCAGAAATGTCGTTTCACGCTGTTGTTTTTAATAATTGGCGTGTCCTTGAGTGGCATGATGCCCACCTGACGAAGAGAGAGGGAAATTTTACCAGTGTACTGGTCAATATCCAATACAATCACCTGTACCTGGTCACCGACTTTCAATTCGCCGTTCAAATTTTTAACAATCCCTGATTTGAACTCCGAAATATGAACCAAACCTTGCGTTTGCTCGTCTAATTTAATAAAGCCACCATAGGGCTGAATACCGGTAACTGTTCCTGTCACCAGCTGTCCAATTTTATAAGGCATCTTTTTTCTCCTACTGTCCTCATTATAGCAAAAAGCGCCCAACACTTTTAGTGAAGGACGACTTTTTCAATGACAATATCATCGATTGGGCGGTCAGCATAGTCTGCTTTCGCCTTAGCAATCTTATCGACAACATCCATCCCAGCCACAACTTGACCAAAGACAGTGTGCTTGCCATCCAACCATGGGGTTCCCCCATTTTCTTGGTAGGCAGTTTGAATTTCTTCTGGCAATCCCTTGAGGGCTGCCTTCATTTGCTTAGGAAAATGACTCGCTTGAACAATAAAGAACTGTGATCCGTTCGTCTTTGGTCCAGCATTCGCCATTGACAAAGCACCGCGAAGGTTAAACAAGTCATCTGAGAACTCGTCTTCAAAAGGCTTGCCCCAAATACTTTCACCACCGCGACCAGATCCTTCAGGGTCTCCCCCTTGAATCATAAAATCAGGAATCACTCGATGGAAGATAACGCCATCGTAGTAACCTTCCTTGGCGTGGGTCAAAAAGTTTTCGACTGCCTTAGGTGCTTGTTCTTCAAAGAAAATCAGGTCAATATCACCATAGTTGGTTTGCAAAGTGGCTTGTGCTTCTTTTGCCGCCAAATCTAACTGTGGAAAATCAGCCATCTTATTCTCCTTCATCCTGAACAACAGGGTTAATGACAACATCCCCTGCTTCAATTTCTTCTAGAGCTTGCCCAACTGATTTGTTGGAATCAAACTTAACCTTTGTTGCTGGCATCCCGGCATCCAATTCACGGGCGCGCTTTGAAGCTAAGGCAATCAACTTATACCGTGAATCAACTCGCTCTAACAACTTATCTACTGATGGATACAATAACATGTGCTACTCCTTTAATCCGCAATTTGATCAAATACGCGGCTAACCTTCAAACGTTCAGCAGTAATAATTGCCTTAATTCGGTCAACGGCTAACTCGACGATATCATTCTCGACGGCATAATTATAATTGATCATCTTCTTCAATTCGTCCTTAGCGGCTTCAACACGTTGGTCGATGACTTCAGGCGAATCAGTTCCTCGGCCCTCTAATCGGGTACGGAGATTTTTAATGTCAGGTGGGGTCAAGAAAATATAAACCCCTTCTGGCATTTTTGTCTTCACTTGCAAGGCCCCTTGGACATCAATTTCCAAGAAAACATCCTTACCGGAAGCTAAAGTTTCATCAATGAAAGAACGTGGCGTTCCGTAGTAATTACCGACGTATTCGGCATATTCCAACATGTCACCTGCCTGAATCTTTTCCTCGAATTCCTCACGGGAAACAAAGAAGTAATCCTGGCCGTCCACTTCACCAACTCGTGGCTTACGAGTTGTTGCTGAAATGGAGTAACGGAAATCAACACCGTCATCTTCAAAGATTGCCTTACGAACTGTTCCTTTTCCGACACCAGATGGGCCTGAAAGGACGATTAACAAACCACGTTGTGTCATGCTCTTCCTCTTTAACATCAAAATCTACTTTAATGTTTGTATTTTACCAGAATTTTTCTCATTATTCAATGACGGGCTCAAGTAACCACTGATTTGTCAACCTAATTCTAACCTTCCCAGAGACATTTTAGAAAGTCTGTTCGCCTGAGGGGAACAAAGCCCTAAACGCCTTTAAATCAGCCTTAAACTAGTTCTTAATAAAAATTTAACCAAGAAAAGCACTTGCAATACCAAACATTTGTTCGTATACTAAAGGCAACAGTGAAAGAGGAGGCGGTCTCATGCAAGTCAATCTTGATAGCCGGACTTATTACAATCAAATCATTAAGCAAGGCAAGCATGTCTTTGCCCGCTTACGCGAACACTTTGCTGTCGTTCCATTGAAGCAGCAACAAAATAGCCAAGAACTCATTACTCGCTTAGAGTTGGCCATTAATCTCCAAGAACCGGTGGACGTCCAAATGAACTATGGCTTTGACCAAGAACAAATCCAGGACTTCCATGGCGTCTTATCTCAGACGCCAGCCGGCGCATTGTTGATTCAGGATCAAAAGACGAAGCAAATTCACCAATTGATGCCAGACCTCTTGCGCCATATCTCATTTTCATAATTCTGCTAAAAATGCCTGTTGGTTTTCATTGAAGACCAGCAGGCATTTTTTTATCTTTACTTTTCTTGGACTAGTTCTTCAACGTCAGCAATCGTCAACTGTCCTAAGAGCTTATTTAAGGCAGCAACGTCCAGGTAATGGTCAACGCCAGTTAGACCAGCTTCCATCTTCTTAAAGTCCGTCACGGCCTTCTTACTAGCTAAGAATTGCAAATAGCGGGTAATCTCGCCCCCTAAACCATCCAACGAGTCAAAAACCGGTTGCCAATAGTCAAAGAGGTCCTCTTTGACAAAGGTAGCAATCAAGCTAGCCGTCCACTGGTGGTGATCAGCCTGGAACTTTTCTGCCAATCCTTGGTGTAAGGCCTGCAAAAGCGCCATTTCCTGATCCGACACCACTCCGGCCGTCGATGTCTTTTGGAAGGTTTCCACCATCCGTTTGCCAAAGGCAATTTCTTCTTCCAGTTGGTCCGCCGTTAAAGCAGGTGTCAAAGGCTTCGCATCGGCATTTTTTAAATCAGGTAACGTAACCGTTAACCCGCGAAAGACTTCCTGAATCGTTTCCAGGTCAAAGTCATCGGCATCCCCGTTTTGCTTTAAGAATTTAAATTGCAAGTCATCGATTGCTGATGACTCACTCATCAACTTGGCAACATCCTGGCCCTGGAAACGGAAGTAATTCACCGCCATGACCGTTCGCATAATCATTTTCCAGAAATTTGGATCAAACTTAGTCGTTTGCACGCCATAACGTGGTGAAACCTGCCCTTCCTTGGCCAAAAAGGCTTGGATATCATACAAAACTGGCGTCAGCAAGACAAAGTAGCGCCAGTCACGGTCCGTTGACTGAACCAAAGTGGCTTGCATCGCCTCGTTTAAGTTGACGATTACCCGTTCATCACTCGTAAAGGCAGAAAAATTCTGCTGCACCATGGTGGCAATCAAGTCATCTAAGAAGAATGAGGCCGCCTCAAAGACAGCTGGTTGATAGGTATTATTCTTGGTCAAAAAGAACCGTGCCCGCAAGAAACCAGCAAATTCATTGTAATCAAATGGTGCTAACTTCTTATTTTCACGAAACTTGTGCTTTGTATTTTGGTGTTTAAATGCTTTAATTTGTGCGGACTTTCCTTGTTTCACATTGAGCCTCCTACCTTAAATTGATAAATCGAGTTGGTAACGTCCGTGACCAAACTCACGCAGCTTAAATTGGAAAATTTGTTCCTTACGCTCTAAGTTCGGTGTTTGAACCTTGGCCTGCAAGTCACCTTCAAGTTCTGCCACTTCGATGGCCTGGTTAATGGCCGACATGACCGGTGCAAAACTCTTAGGATCAGCAGAAGCATAAAAGAGCTCCGCATTCCCGTAGGTATTGGAGCGACGAACTAAGTTCACAGACACTTTAAAGCGGTTGGCTTCAAAGACCAAGTGATTATAGTTAAAATCGCGGGCGTATAAAAATAGTGCGGATAAAAATTCTCCGGCTGGGTACTTATCAGACATGTTGTCTTCCCTTCTCGTTGTTTCAAGTAATTGGTGGCGGATTAAATACGTTACTAACATCAGGACTAAGCACGCCTTTTATAAATAAAGACGGGATTATTGAGCTGCTGCAAGGCTGATTTTTCAACCTTGACCAAATCCAAATCAGGCCTTAGCGCAAGGTCACGATCGTGGCACCATCCCCGCCAGCATTAGCGGAAGCAAAATGGAAGTCCTTGACCCGACGGTCGGACCGCAGAAAATCAGTGACACCCTTGCGTAATGCACCGGTTCCCTTTCCGTGAATAATCTCCACGGAAGAGAGGTTGGCCAAAACTACCGTATCCAAGTACCGGTCCAAATCAGTAATGGCTGCCTCGTAGCGAACGCCACGCAAGTCAAGCTTAGCCTGCACGCGGCCGGTTGCTGAACTGCTGTGGGCCGTCTTAGCAACCTTTTGTCGGTGCTGCTTCTGCTTTTCCTTTTGGGCCTTAGCAGTTGCTTCAGTCTTCGTCAGGTCGTCTTCGTCAACCAGCATCTTTAAGATGCCCAATTGGACTTCCCACTGACCATTCTTATGCTTTTTCACCAGAGTTCCCTGCTGGTTATAGGATTGAACCACCACATCATCCCCAGGAGCAAGCACCTTGGCCCTCTTAGCCTTCTGGAGAATCTTATTTTTCTCCAAGTGATCACTTTGATGCAAGGAAGAGATTGCCTGCTTTTGCTTTTGCAGATCCTGCTCGGACAAGCCAGCCTTTTGGCCACCGGCCAAGCGTTCCTTGCGGATAGCGGCAATTAATTGGTCAGCCTCTTTTTTGGTCTTCGCAACCAAGTGGTTAGCTTCCTTCTTGGCATCCATCATGACCTTGGCCTGATTTTGCTCCAACTTTAACGTCTTTTCTTCCAGGAGTGTTTGTTCACTTTGAACTTGAGCCGTCTTCTTTGCCAAATCAGCTCGCTCGCCCTTGGCCAATTGGCGCTGGTCAACCAGGTCCTGAATCATCTTATTCAAGTTTTGGTCCTCAGGGTTCACCAATGATTGGGCATCCGCCAACAGCTCATCGTCAAAGCCTAAGCGCTTGGCAATAGCCAGGGCATTTGACTGTCCTGGTACACCAATTAAGAGCTGGTAAGTAGGCTTGAGCGTCTCCACATCAAAGACCATGGAGGCGTTTTCCGTTTCTGGACGGTCATAACCATAAAGCTTCAATTCTGGATAGTGGGTTGTAGCGATGGTTTTGGCCTGCAAAGAGCGCGTCCGATCCAAAATTGCCATGGCCAATGCGGCCCCCTCTTGCGGATCCGTTCCGGCTCCCAATTCATCAAAGATGACCAGGGATTGGTCATTGGTCTGTTGCAAAATCTGCTTGATGTTAGCCATATGTGAGGAGAACGTGGATAAGTTCTGCTCAATTGACTGTTCATCCCCAATATCAGCAAAAATCTGGTCAAAGACCGCTACCGTCGATGGCCGACCGGTCGTAATAAAGAGTCCCGACTGAGCCAAAAGCTGCAAAAGTCCCAACGTCTTGATGGTAATGGTTTTTCCACCGGTGTTCGGTCCGGTAATAATCAATGTTTGGTAGTCGATGCCAAGACTAATATCGTTTTTAACGGCCTTCTTTTCACCAATCAACGGGTGCCAGGCCTGGTTTAAGACAACCGACTGGTCGGTTGACAGAGCTGGTGCCTGAGCATTTTGGCTTTTCGCTAACCGTGCCTTGGCGTTGGCAAAATCCAATTGGCCCAAAATCAAAGCATTGGTGACCAGGTCTTCACTATGCAGGGCCAGTTCAGCAGAGAGTTCAGCTAAAATCCGATTTTCCTCAGCTCGGGCCAAAACATTTAATTCTGACCATTCATTGGCTAATTCAACCACCACCTGCGGTTCAATGTAGTAGGTCTGACCACTTTGGCTTTGGTCATGGACAACCCCTGGAATTTGGTGCCGGTATTCGGCCTTCACCGGCAAAACATAGCGGTCCGACCGTTTTGTGACAATCGGTTCCGAGAGGTACTGGGCTGATTTTCCCCGCGTGTACCCCTGCAGCTTCTGCCGGATAGCATTCTCATGCCCCGTCATTAGCCTTCTCAGGCTCGCCAGCGCCGAAGAAGCACTGTCCAATACTTGCCCCGTCTCATCAATGGCCTTGTTGACCTGAGCCGTCAATTCGGGCAAGAGTACCAGGTCGGCCGCTTTAGCAGCCAGACGGTCTACTGACCCCGCCAAATCATCATCTTGAATATTTTCAAAGAAATGAGCAATTGCGGCGGTAGCAGTTAACACTTGGGCCAAACTGACAATTTCCGCCCCGTTGAGGCTTGCCTGAATTTCCAATCGACGAACCTGATCCTTAATGTCCACCAAGGCCGGCAACAACATGCCGCCCTTTAATCGATCAATCAACACGGCCTCGTTGGTTTCCTGCAACCAGGCAGACACCTGGTCAAAATCAGAAGACGGTTGTAAGTGATCAACTAGGACTTGTCCCTGTTCGGTCTGAATAAAGGGATACAGTTGGTCTTTTACCTTTTCATATTCTAATGTCTGTAAGACTTTTTTATTCATACTATTTGTTCCTTATTACTTAAAGCCACCACTGATAAATCTGGTTCGAAAGAACCGGCGTGGTGTTCAAAAACTGATTTAAAATTGGGCTTTGGCTAAACTGCATCTGCAGCCAGGCATTGGGGACAACCGATAAGACCTGCAAAATAACAAAGCTTAAAACAACTCCGATTCCCAAATACAAGATGCCACCCAACAGGCCGTCAAGTGCTCCTAAAATTGGCAAACGACGGATAAAGCGGATGGGGCGCAATAAATAGTGGCCAACAAAAGAACCCAAGGCCATCACGACCATAAAGGCCAAGCCCGATGATAAGAACTGGGTTCCTTGACGAGAAACTTCTTCTGGCACACCTGGACGAGAGAACTGGCCCGAAACCCAGTTGGAGAAGAGATCAGCGAGTGGCTTGGAGTAAACCGTGGCCATATAAAAGACCAAACAAAAAATCGCTAAACGGGCCAAGACGTGGACCAAGCCTTCCCGGTATCCGGACAAGGCCATGAGGAAAATTACAACAGCAAAAATCAGTGAAAGAATCATTTTCAAGCTCCTATTTCGGCGCGATTTTATCTGGCTCTCCCCCAACCAAATGCGCTCAATTCACATACTTAATACGGTCAATTATACCATTAAAACTGCTATAATTAAGTGGTTACTACCCCATTTACCAAGAAGAAAGCGGGCTTCAATGCAAAGCGTACTATCCTTGTCAAAGGCAACCATTAAGAAATGTCAGGACTACTATGCAGGTCACATGAAAGAATCAGCACCGGCTGGCGCACTCTTCCAGGCCCAAACAAATGAGACGACCATCACAGCTTACCATTCCGGTAAAGTGCTCTTCCAAGGCAAAAATGCCAATCTAGAGGCAAACCGGTGGGCTGATCAGCAATTAGACCTCAGTAAAAGGGGTGAAAAAAGAGTCAAGGTACGACCCCAGCAGGATCAACCTGGCCAAAATCTTCCTGCTGGCTTTCAAAATTGGAGCGTCATCGGTTCTGACGAAGTTGGTGCCGGGGCCTACTTTGGTCCACTAACAACAGCGGCCGTTTATGTACCACAAGACCAAAATGCCTGGGTCAAAAGCCTTGGTATCGCTGATTCGAAGACACTGACCGACGAAAAAATTAAGGCCATGGCCCCTCAGATCATCGAACGCCTCCCGCACCACGTCGTCAACCTCATGCCGGATAAGTACAACCAATTGCAACAAAGCGGACAAAACGTGGTGGCAATGAAGGCCCTTTCGCACAACTTTGTTTTAGCAACCGTCCTCGGAAAAATCAGCCCGACAAAACCGGATGGTTTCTTAATTGACCAATTCGTCACACCCAATTCTTATTTTCGCTATCTAAAAAAGAACCACCAGCAGCCAATCGTGGAAAATCAGGTCTACTTCACCACCAAGGGTGAGCGGTACCACCTAGCCGTCGCCGCGGCTTCTATTCTCGCCCGCTACGTCGAACTGATTTCAATGGCCGAACTGAGCCAGGAAGCCGGTATTCACCTACCAATCGGTGCTGGTAAGGAAGCAGACCGCGTTGCTAGCCGCCTTATCAAAGAGGGAAAAGACTTGAACCACTTTGCCAAGGTCCACTTCGCCAACACCAAAAAGGCTGAAAAATTAGCCCGCGGGTGAGTTAATGCTAGTGAGCGGTAAAAGGTTCCAGGAACTCTCGGTCGCTTAAACCAAAACACTCCCCCAAAGCGACTCTATTCCAAACCAAATTTTATCGACAAGAAAACCACTAAGCAGAATCACCTGCCTAGTGGTTTTCTTTACTTGTCATCGTTTAAAGACAAGTCGTGTTCACTAATTTCAATATCATTGCGGTCCTGATCTTCCTGATCAACCACTTGATTGGCCAGTTCTGCCTTCTTAGCAGCCAAGGTTTCCTTGGCTTTCGAAACATAGGGCGCCAAATTGTCTTGAACGCGACTAGCAGCCTGCTTCGCCTGGTCGGCCTTCGCCTGAACCTTTTCTTTAAGCTCATCCTTTTGTTCTTCATGCATCAACTTGTAGGCCGCAGTGACACCAAGACCAAACAAGAAACCAGCAAAAATGCCATTCGTTGCTTTTGACATAGCAATTCCTCCGTTACTTTTTATTTTTTTTAGAAAAGAGACCGAAAACCTTCGACAATGCTAACGTAGCACCAGCCTTTGAGATTGTCCCCATCCCCGCTAAGTTATTTGATGCCTTTCGAACCGAACCATTCAAATCGGAAACTGTCTGTGATAAATCAGCAGCAGCCTGAACAGTAACGTCTAGCGTCGCCATCTTATCGTTGACATCATCCAACAACATGTTTGTGTTCGCCAAGACCTCGTTAGAAGAGCGGGCGATGGTATCGATATCAGTTGTCAAGATGCTGACCGATCGGGTTAATCGCAACAAAAAAATACCGATAAAAACAACCAAAAGCAAAAATGCTAAGGCAAAAATTAAAATTGAAAGTTCTCCAATAGTCATAAAGTGAGATTCTCCTCTCGTTTCAATAAAGGACAGGTGATTTGCTCCTATTGTAGCAGACTTGAAACATTATTGCAGGCTCAGACATTAATTTAGTCCCTCAAATAAAAAAGCCCCAAAGGGCTTTTCATTAACGAGCGTAATCAACTGCTCTCGTTTCTCGAACAACTGTCACCTTCACATGACCCGGATATTCGAGTTGTTCCTCGACTTCGGCCTTAATATCATGGGCCAAAACCGTTGCTTGAATGTCGGTCACCTTTGAAGGCTCAACAATCACGCGAACTTCTCGACCAGCTTGGATAGCATAGGCTGATTTAACACCCTGATAACCATCCGCAATATTTTCAAGGTCGGTCAGACGCTTCACGTAGTTTTCAAGCGATTCTGATCGAGCACCTGGACGAGCAGCAGAAATTGCATCCGCAGCTGCGACCAAGTCTGCTAGTGGTGAAATTGCCTCCGTATCGCCGTGGTGGGCGGCAATGGCATTCACAACCACTGGCTTTTCCTGATATTTCTCAGCTAAGCGAACGCCTAGTTCTACGTGAGAACCTTCAACTTCCGCATCAACAGCCTTACCAATATCATGTAAGAGACCAGCACGCTTTGCTTGTGCAACATCCATTTTAAATTCGGCAGCCATCAAACCGGTAATCTTCGCCACTTCAATTGAGTGTTGCAAGACATTTTGTCCGTATGATGTCCGATAATTCATTCGACCAATTAACTTAATTAAGTCTGGGTGTAGGCCACGCAGTCCTAGTTCAAAGACGGCTTCCTCACCCTTTTGTCGAATATTTTCATCCATTTGGCGACGCGCCTTTTCAACAGCTTCTTCAATCTTAGCTGGGTTAATGCGCCCGTCAGAAATCAGAGCCTCTAAGGCGTTTTTAGCAATTTGGCGACGCAGGGGGTCAAACCCTGACAAGACAACTGACTCTGGCGTATCATCGATAATCAAATCAATCCCAGTCAATGCCTCAAGCGTCCGAATGTTGCGGCCTTCACGACCAATAATCCGACCCTTCATCTCCTCACCAGGTAAGTTCACAACGGAAACCGTGACATCTGAAACGGTGTCAGCAGCCGAACGCTGGATCGCTTCCACTACCACGTTCCTTGCCCGCTTTTCGCCCTCGCTTTTAGCATCAATTTCATACTCTTGAATCAAAGCTGCTCGTTCACGATCCAACTGAGCACTCGTTTCAGCTAGAATTTGATCCTTGGCCTGTTCTCGAGTCAATGCCGCAATTTCCTGCAACTTCTCTTCCTGTGCAGTCAAAGTAGCCTGTGCAGCATCAGCCTTTTTTGTGGCTTCTGCTAATTGGCTTTGTACCTGGTTCTCTTTTTGAATCAGCGAAGCATCTCGCTGGTTCAAAGTTGCGTCTTTTTGATCCAAAGTATCTGTCCGGTCCTGCAGACGACTTTCTTGGGCTTCGACCTTTTTTTCCCGACCTGACAGTGATTCAATCACTTCATGACGGTACTTTTGGGCCAAGTCCTTTGCGTCAACTTCTGCATCCCGTTTGATACTTTTGGCTTCATCATTTGCTTGTTTTAAAATGTTTGCTGCAACCTGCTTGGCGCTATTGAAACGCATCTTGTCTAAGATTTGTTTTACAAAATAGCCACCAGCCAAGCCGATTATCAAAGCAAAGAATGCTGAAATAATAATCATACCCATCGTATTTTCTTCCTTTCAGCAGTGAATTTTTTTCAATTCACAATTCTAGTATAGACAAAAATAGTCTTTGGGTCAATTAGAAAAGAGAATGTCTTTTTCTTGTTTTTTTAAATAAAATATTTTAAAAATCTTCGATAAAATCAAAACAAAAGCACAATTAATGAAAACAGGTCTGTTCTTAAATGACACAAGAACAGACCTGTTATCCTTAATTTTTAAAACGACGATTTAAATCTCGTTCCTGGTCGCGCTTTTTAATTGATTGGCGCTTGTCATATTGCTTTTTTCCACGACCAACACCAATTAAAACCTTGGCAAAACCACGCTTCAGATAAACCTTCAACGGCACAATGGTTACCCCGGGTTCCTTTGCCAACCCGTTCAATCGGGCAATTTGTTTTTTGTGCAAAAGTAGCACCCGGTTGCGTAAAGGATCAACGTTAAATTGATTACCATTTTCATAGGCCGCAATATGAACATTGGTGAGGATTGCTTGACCATTGTTGATAGTCACAAAACCATCCCCAATCGTAATTTGACCGGCTCGAACTGATTTAATCTCGGTTCCAGTCAAAACAACCCCGGCCTCCAGGGTTTCTTCAATCGCATAGTTAAAGCGAGCCTTGCGGTTCTGCGCCAGGGCTGGATCGTCTTTGATTTTCTTTTTGGCCATCCGGCTTCCCTTCTGCAAGTTTTAAAACTGCTTACTTTCGATGGTTAACCTTAAATTGGTGTTTCCCGTTACTTGAGCCATTCTTTTGTTGGCCTGGTTTGGTTGAGTGATTCGAGTTATGACCACTAACACTACGATTACCACCGTGATTGCGTTGTTGGCTACCAGCTGGCTTCTGACCGTTCTGGCCGCCATGGTGACGGTTACCGCTACCGGAACGGTTATTTGAACCATGACCGTTCGACTTCTGGCTAGAGCCGTTCCCATGACCAGCACCCTTATTCTGGCCACCACGACGGTTGCCACGACCATTGCGGTCACGGCCAAACTTCCCCTGATTTTGTTGTGGTACCCGAATATCGGTCGTTGGTGCTTCCTCAGGATTCAAGAGCACAAAGTCAACAGTTGATTCTTCCTTATTGGCACGAATGACCTTGATTTTGACCTTTTGACCAATCTGGAAAATATGGTGCTTTGAACGACCAATTAGAGCAGCATGCTTTTCATCGTACTCATAGTGGTCATCCGTTAGGTTTGAGATATGGACCAAACCTTCGACCGTGTTTTCCAGGGAAACAAAGAGGCCAAACTTGAGGGCAGCATTGACAACACCATCGTATTCCATGCCAACCTTGTCTTCCATGTACTCGGCCTTCTTCATCGAATCAACTAATCGTTCCGTATCGATGGCCCGACGTTCACGCGTTGAGGTATCAATTCCAATCTGTCCCAATGAAGAGGCATACTTTTCTTGCGCTTCAGCACCTGTACCATTTTTGGCATACCACTTAATTAAGCGGTGAACAGTCAGATCAGGATAACGCCGGATTGGTGAGGTGTAGTGCGTATAGTAATCAGCACCAAGACCAAAGTGGCCCAGTGGTTCCGGTGAATACTTGGCCTGCTTCATTGCTCGTAGCATCATCGTTGAAATCATTTGCTCGGCTGGATCATCTTTGACTTGCTCCATCAAGGTCTGCAACATCATTGGCGTAACCTTGGCAGGATCTCCCTTGACAGGGTGTCCTAAAGCCTTACTAAACTCGAAGAAGGACTGTGCCCGTTCTTCATCTGGCACTTCGTGAATTCGATAAAGGAACGGTACTTTCAGACGGTCATAGTGTTCAGCCACGGTTTCATTGGCCGCCAACATAAATGATTCAATCATTCTTTCGGCCGTCCCTCGTTCGCGGACAACCACGTCAATCGCCTTCCCGTTTTCATCAACGACAATTGAGGCTTCTGGCGTATCGAATTCAATCGCACCACGGCGAACACGCTTTTGATACAAAATTTGGTGTAACTCACCCATTTGATCAAACATGTCAGTCAAACCGCTGTACTCTTCTCGGGTCTGATCATCCCCGGCCAAGATTTCGTTCACGGCCGTATAGGTCATTCGTGCATGAGAACGAATGACTGATTGCTTAATTTCATGCTTGACAACCTGGCCTTCGCGGTTAATTTCCATCTCCACGGACATAGCCAAGCGGTTGACGTCTGGGTTTAAAGAAGCAATCCCATTTGACAACTTTTGCGGTAGCATTGGAATTACTCGGTCTGTCAAATAGACAGACGTTCCTCGGTTGTAAGCTTCCTTATCGATGGCTGAACCAGGACGAACATAGTGAGAAACATCCGCAATATGGACACCAAGGTGGTAATTGCCGTTATCCTTTTTCCAGACTACGACGGCATCGTCAATATCCTTGGTGTCGGCACCATCAATCGTTACCAATGGTTGGTCAGTAATATCCTGACGGCCTTGATAATCTTCTTCCAACACTTCATTTGGAATCGCATCGGCCTCAGCCATGACCTCATCGGGGAAGTGGTTCGGTACCTTCTTATTTTCAACAATTTGCATGATATCCATGCCGGGTTCATTTTCATAACCCAAAATTTGGGTCACGGAAACCAAAAGTTGCTTAGGGTGAAC
The DNA here is from genome assembly GCF_016860625.1 of Fructobacillus tropaeoli. NCBI lineage: Bacteria > Bacillati > Bacillota > Bacilli > Lactobacillales > Lactobacillaceae > Fructobacillus > Fructobacillus tropaeoli. The sequence goes on along the minus strand of NZ_BOJU01000004.1, from coordinate 260,131 downwards.
ACGGTCAGCAAAGCGGTCGACTTCTGCCACCACTACCTGGCCATCGTGCAATTCTAAGCCATCCTTAGCTTTTTGCACCAAAACCTGATAAGAGCCCGCCTTCTTATCGTTTAAACGAATTTGACCCAGGGCCCCCTCTTGTTGTGAGCCTGCCGTATAAATGCCAACAAGGCGTTGGTAGGCATGGTCAATAATTTCTTCAACGCGGCCTTCAGGACCGCGGTCTTCAGACTGTGCCGGTTTCACCATCGAAACGCGAACAGTATCGCCTTGCATTGCCTGGCCAGTATTGTCAGGGGCGATAAAGTAGTCGGGTAAGTTTTCATCATAGCGGACAAAGCCAAAGCCCTTGTCATTGGCCTTAAATTCACCCTCAATTTCACCGCTTACTGCTTGGTATTGATAGGCATCGCCCACCTGCTTAGCCGTCTTAGAAACGACCATCTGGTCCAAAACCCCAACTACCTGTCTGTAACCGGCTGCATCATTCATGCGCAGACCGTCAGCCAAGTTTTGTGCCGTAAAGGCCTGAGTTGAATTGGCCTTCAAAAAGCCCGCGATTTGTTCTTTTAATTGTTTTAATTCCATTATTTTCTTAATGTTCTCCTAAAAATGGTAAATAAAAAATCAGTCTACAAAAAAGTAAACTGACCTTTCAATTAATGAGCGGCAATATACATCAAGGCCAAGGCAATAATGAACCAGATGGCTCCCAAAATGGTTGTTGCCCGACGCAACACGGCTTCAAAGCCGCGTGACTTTCGCTCGGTAAATAAATCGGCTGCTCCACCAGACAAAGCTGACAAAGCATCCTGTTGTTTGCTTGGCTGCATCATGACTGTCACGACTAACAGAAAACCGACAACCAGCAAAAGGATGGTGAGAATATTCGTCACAATGACCGCCTCCACTCGCTATTTCATATTTCTTAGTATAGCAGAACTCGCCTTAATTTCCAAGGCTCAGCCGGAACATCAAAATTCCGCCAGCCACGGCAACGTTCAATGATTCTGCTTGACCCAAAATTGGAATGTAGAGGTTAGCCGTTGTCTTCTTGGCGAATTCAGGGTTAATGCCCTGACCTTCATTTCCAACAATCAAAGCACCAGCCGACAACCCTTGAATTTCTTGGTATGGCTTGGCTTCCTCATTCAATTCGGAACCGTAAACGGGCAAGTTGTTGTCTTCAAAAGCAGTAATCCAATCGTTTAGGTCCCCCTGCAAAACTTCCAAATGGAAGTGTGAGCCTTGCATAGCACGAACAACCTTCGGTGCATAGGCATCAGCAGTTCCTTCACCCAAAACAACTCCCTTAAAGCCAGCAGCATCCGCTGTTCGGATTAAGGTCCCAACGTTCCCTGGATCTTGGATGGCATCCAAGAAGAGCCAAAGGCCATCATGGACATAGGCAGGATCAAAAGTCTTTTCAGGTAAGGTTACTTCGGCAAAGATTCCCTGTGGCGTCTTTGACCCAGCAATATGGACAGCAACTTCCTTTGAAATTTCAAAGGCAGGCACACCATGGGGAACATCTGGCAAGTGTTCTGCCATCTGCTCTTCTGTTGCCATGATAGCGTGGAACTTTGCCCCCGCTTTGATAGCTTCCTGCACTAGGTGCCAGCCATCAAGCAAGTAAGTCTTTTGCTCAAGCCGTCCCTTTTTTGTGGCTAACTTGGCCCAAGCTTTCACTTTGGCATTTTGTTTGGATAAAATTCGTTCCATTATATGTCCTTTATTAATTATTTCTCGTTCCGGCGTTGTTGCTTGCCGGCATTTCGTGGGCCAGATTGTTGGCTCTTGTCATCATTTGTTACATCTCGAGGGCGCAAATCTTCGGGGCGAACACGATTCTGATTTGTCCCAAAGGCAGCGGAAGCTGGTTGGCTCAACAAATCATCGGCACCCTTTTTAAGAACAAAGTTCTTATCCACGTCGTCCTCTAACTTAGCATACATCAAATGCACGATGAATGCTTGCAAAACAACGGTAATTCCACCAACAATAAAGTAAAGACCCAAGGCCCCAGATGAAATCAGGGTAATCCCAGCAATCATTACTGGTGAAATCCACAACATTTGTCCGGCTGTCTTCTTTTGTTCAGCTGGCATGTGAATCAATGACAAGTATGCTTGAGCGGCATAGATCACAAAGACGACCAGTGACAGCAAGATTTCAGGCTTTGACAAAGGTAAACCAAAGAAGGTAGCCGTCTTCAGGCCATCAGCGTGTTGGATAGCCAGGTACAAACCAGAAAAGATTGGCAATTGAATGGCCATCGTCAACCAGGAAATCCCACCGGTCATCGAAACACCATTCTCACGGTACAAGGACATTGAGGCCATCGAAGCCGCCTGCTGCTCTTCTGGTGTCTTGGCACTCTTCACAGCCGCTTGAACCTTTTCCAACTCTGGTCGCAACTTTTGCATCTTTAATGATGACTTTGTCGTGTTAATTTGTTGGTTAACAAAAATTGGCAACAGGATTAAACGAATAATCGCCGTTAAGATAATAATGGCCCAACCAATGGCGTTGACACCGCCGACCCACTTGGCAATCTCCGTCAAAATGTGAGCAATTGGTGTCGAAACAAACCGATACATTCGGCCATGAACGCCGTAACCACCGGTCATTAAGTAGATATCTAACAGGACAAACAAAATCGTGAATGTCCGCTTTGCTGATTTCATGAAAAAATTCCTCTTTTAATAATTTAATTAGTCTTAAACATTATAACAAGAATGTTCGCGAAAAACTTTCTTTTCTGAATACAAATAAAAAAGACTAGTTCGTTGATACGCCAGAACTCCCAAAATTGGAAGTTAATAGCCAATCAGCCAATCAGTCTTTTTGATGGTTATCTGTTTCTTTCACCAGCGGGAAGCGCAACCGGAAAACCGAACCGGAACCAAGCGCTGATTCAACCTGAACCTGGCCACCATAGGCGGCGACCATCTTTTTCACGATACTCAAGCCTAAACCATTTCCACCAGTTTGGTGCACCCGCGCCTTATCGACACGGTAAAAACGATCAAAAACGCGATCCAAGTCCTCAGCGGCAATTCCTTGACCGAAGTCTTGGACGCCAATATCAACCCAAGAACCGGATTCCGCCAAAGCCAAGTGAATTTCCTTCCGGTCGGTTGAGTACTTCAGAGCATTGTCGATCAAAATAATCAGGAGTTGCTCCAAATGATCTGAACGCACTGCCACTTCAGCCGGAGCCCCCAAAGCATTGTCCAATGTCCACGAAAAATCTGGATGGACCATCTGCAAGTCGTGGTAAACCCGTTCCAAAACGGGTGCCACCTCAGTCTTTTCGGGTTGACTGCTGACCGTTAAGTTTTCTGCTCGAGTCAACATCAGCATTTCGTTGACCAAGGTTTCCATTCGAGATATCTCAGACAAGGAAGAGTGAATGGAATCTTCTAGGACCTCTGGATCATCCTTCCCCCAGCGTTCCAACAGCTCCAAATGTCCCTTAACGATGGCCACTGGGGTCCGCAATTCATGCGAGACATCTGAAACAAAATCCTGCTGAGCGTGGATAAGGCCCTGGACCTTATCCATCGTCTCGTTTTGCACCTGCCCCAAGTCATTGAGTTCCTTATTGTAGGCAACCGGCTTGACTCGGTCATCTGTCACAGGGTCCTCTTCAAAGGCCAGCATCGTTTCTTGTAACTTTTTAACTGGGCGCACCAAAAATTGAGCCAAAATCCAAGACAAGCAAATCGTCCAAATCACGGCGACAATGACTAGAAAAGCCCACCAATGGCTCAGCTTCTCAATCGTTTCACCATGAATATTTGGGCCTAAAATCAGGTCTAAACAAAATAAGATCACGGCTAACAATAGTAAAAAACCCACCGACAAGGCCAGCGTCAATAACGTCTGGATTGAAAGGGTCGGTGAGACATCTTTTGTTTTCTGCTTGCTTGCTTTCATCTTAGCTCCGCATTACATAACCCGTTCCACGAACAGTTTGGATATAAGAAGTCTTTGATTCTGGATCATCCAACTTATTACGCAAGTAACGGATATAAACATCAACAACGTTGGTTTCGATTTGTGTGTCAAAGCCCCAAACTTCTTTGAGTAACTTTTCGCGTGACTGAACAACATTAATGTTTTCAACCAATAGCAACAGCAAATCGTATTCACGCTTCGTCAAGTTAATCACTTGATCATCACGACGGGCAATCCGGTTTTCTTTTTCCAGTTGCAAGTTCTTAAAGCGAATAATCGAAGGTGACTTATCTGCTGGGTTTTGTTCAATATCGATTCGACGCAAAAGTGACCGCACGCGGGCCAACAATTCTTCAATGGCAAACGGCTTGACAACATAGTCATCAGCACCATAATCCAAACCTGAAACTCGGTCAATCACGGAGTCACGGGCCGTCATCATGATAATCGGTGTCTTCTTCACTTCACGCAAGCGACGAGCGACTTCAAAGCCATTTAATTCTGGCAACATCAAATCAAGCAAGATTAGGTCAAAGTCCTCGTTTAAGGCCTTGTCCAAGCCCTCGCGGCCGTTTAAGACCGTTTCCACGTCATAACCTTCATGCTTTAGCTCTAAACTGACGAACTTCGCCAAGTTTTCTTCATCTTCTACAATTAAAATCCGACTCATATTTTCCCTCACGACGTCCCTGGATGCTCAATAGCTCAAGCGCCATCGAACAAAAATGAATAAGTTCTAATCTTATTCTACCATAAACGTCAAAATTTTCTCATTTTTTAAAGAAATCATCCAGTTTCGACAGGCGGGGATCAAGAGCCTGTTTCTCATCTGTTGCTTCTTCTTTCTTTTCTTGTTCTTGTTTGGCAAAGTCCTCTTCTGAGATAACTTGCCAGTCCTGACCAGTTGGCAGGTCTGCCCCTGCGGCCTCTTCTGTGGTCAAAATTTGACTTGGCAAAACGGCTACCAAATTATCTAAGATAACCGAATCCAAGTCCAGGCTGCTTTCTTCTAAAACAAAAACTGTCTCATCCTCATCAAAACGTTGTAAGCGCTCTTCATCAGCAACATAGGTTTCATGGATATCAACAGCAGTTGACCAATCAACCGGTGCAAGTGACCGTGATGATGGCAGGATTAAATCAGCATGGACACTGGCAGACAAAATGATGTCTTCGTTTGCCAATGTTTTAATGGTCCCCTTAACCTGCACGAATGGCGCCTTAATAATTAAATCAGAAAAACGCTCATCAATCAAATATTGTAGGTCTAATTTTTCATCAATTACTAATGGGCTTTGTTGAAACTTTGCTAATTGTTGTTTGGCATACTTCATAATTTTACTCCTGACCTTGATAAATTGGCTTGCGGCCGACGTCTTGCCCCTGCTTGGCATGGGTTTGACCAGCTAATATCTGCCACATTTGTCCGGCCTTATAATCGAGTCGTAAATTAGCTTTCGCCAAGGACATGTCGACTCTTGAAATAATTGGCAGCGTTACTGTTCGCTTGACTTCACTCAAATAGGCCTGGCCCAAATCATTAAAGCCGAGCAAGCGGATATAAGAATCCGCCATCGCGGCCTGCATTTGATCGACCTTAATGTTCAAAAGTGTGTACAACAACGTTCGTTGAATGCGAGCAAAGGTGTAGCGCTTAGTCTTTACTGATTTAATAAAGGACTGGTAAGACTGTGGTCCTTCAACAGCAGCTGCAACACCCGCCAGTCGGTGTTCCAAACCTTCGGCCATTTGGTACACCTGGCCTAGCTGACCGACCGTATCAGTCAACAGGCGGTAGCGAAGCAACTCAAAGAAGGGCTTTTCAAACGCTAAAGCGGTTGGCTTTGTTGACAGGGCCTCGAAGGCTTGGTCAGAAACGACTGGCTTGATTTTTTCAAACTTGCCCTTGTGAAGAGCAAGTCGAATTGAAGAGGCCGAAGCAATCGTCTGCCCCTCCTCAAAGGTCTGATCATGGTAACTCGCTTCCAAACGGCCAATTGGGTGCAATTGCATTTCCTGACCACTCGCAACCACGGCTTTGGCATAGGAAAATGCCAAAATATCATTTGGATCTTCCATTTTAAAGCCAGTCTGCTCTTCTAGCTGTTGAGCGTAGGCCGAAGCATAGGTCTGAGTCCGGTCAGTAAACTGCCCTTCGCTTTCGATAGTCAAGGCTTGCTTGGCCAAATCCAGAAAGTCAACTTCCGGGTGTTCCGAACCAAAAACCAGGTCTTTAACACCCAGCGCTTGCAAAATTTGAATGGCGCCAGCTGCAAACAAGTGGCCAGGTTGCACCGCATAAAAGACCGGTAATTCAACCACCAAATCGGCACCAGCAGCCAAAGCCAGTTTGGTCCGCTCCCACTTATCCAAAATGGCCGGTTCACCACGCTGGACAAAGTTGCCAGACATCACCACTACTGCTAAATCAGCATTCGTTAGCTCTTTGGCCTTTTGAATATGATAGGCGTGGCCATTATGGAAGGGGTTATATTCTGCAATAATACCGACTGCTTTCATGATACTCCTCCTTTATGAGCCACAAAGAACCAGCGATCATCCTGATCATCAGCTGTTTTACGGCCAAAATCAGCACTGATTTCTACTTGGTCAAAGCCAGCCTTGCGCAAGGCCTTTTGGTAGTAAGCCATATCATAGGTCTGTTCGTGATGAACTTCGCGCACTAGGTTAAAGGCATCGATATCCTCATTGTACAAAAAGAACTTTAAATCATGATCAACGGAATTCTTTTCTTCACCGGGGAAACTAGTCCACATAAAGATTTGGTCCGGATCATCATCATTGTTATAGCAGTAATTGTCATACAAAACATTGACTTGGTAGGGCGTAATGACATCGAATAAGAAGGTCCCACCGGGCTCCAAGTGATCGTAAACCTGCTTAAGGCCCGCTTGAAAATCAGCTTTCCCAGGCAGGTAGTTAAAGGTATCCGCAAAGGAAACAATGGCCGGATACTTTTCTTCCCAATCTGAAAAATCGCGAATATCGGCCTCCAATAAACGTAGGTCAACATTTGCCTCTTCGGCATGCTTTTGCGCCAAGGAGAGCATGGCGGGTGCCATATCTAAGAGATCAACTGTAAAGCCTTTTTTCGCCAATAAAACAGCCAGGCGACCAGCGCCACCACCCAAATCAAGAATTTTACTAGCGGGTAGATGGTCTTCTACATAGTGCTGCCAGTCCACGTACAAATCACCATCGAAGAGATTGTCATAGAGGCTAGCAAAGGTTTGGTATGGTGCATTATTTTCGTCAGTCATCTTTTTCTCACTTAAACAACATTGGCTGGTGGCCAGTCCATCAAAGACCAACCCCCAGCCAGATATCTTACTGATTGATTAATATACTTCTTCTGCGAGGTAATTCGTTAAGTCGACATTTTCAGCATCGAACCAAAGGCGGTCCAGATGGTAGAAATCACGAGACTCTTCATCAAAAACATGGACGATAATATCACCGAGGTCTAATGAAACCCATTCGGCACGGTCGTAGCCCTCAATATTGAGTACCTGTCCCCCGGCCTTTTGGACTTCTTCCTTGACTTCACGGACAATCGCTTGCACCTGGCGGCTAGAACCCGCCGATGCAATCACAAAGTAGTCAGCCAGCAAGGATACCTTTTGCATATCTAAGGCGGTGATGCGATCACCGTGCTTGCTATCAATGGCGGAAACGACTGTTTGCAACAAATCCTTTGAATTGATGGTTGTCATGTAAACTCCTTCTTATTCTGCAAAATGACGAGCCCAGTCATTATAACTGGTGAAGGTCTTGGGATAGATCACGTTACCATTCTCGGCCAAAAACGAGAGGGTGTGCTGTAATTGATAAAACACACCCCGGTCCAAGGACTTATCCGTGATTTCTCGGGCCTCTTTGACACCGGGAAAATCACGACCAGTTTCCAAGTAATCGGCCATGAAAACAATCTTCGCTAAAGTCGGCATCTCAACACCGTCTCCAGTTGTGTGCAACCGAACTGCATCTAGGATGGCTGGGTCATCAATCCCCAGTTCATCTTGAATCATTTCTGTCCCAACAACACCGTGCCAAATAGCTCGGCTCCAGTTTTTCAAATCAGGATCCAAGTGAAAACGGTCAATTGCTGCTAAAAAGTCCTCAGCTGGCCGTTCTTTGGCGTAGTCGTGGACCAAACCGGCCAATGCCGCTTGGTTCTCATCAACACCATTTTCTTGAGCCAACTTACGGGCATAGTCTGAAACGCGTAAGCAATGTTGGAACCGGCCATCTGAAAGCTGGGCCGAAACCTTTTTTTCAACTGCATGCAACTCTTCTTCAAAAGCTGTCATCTGTTCCCCCTCTTCACAAAATTTAGTGGAAAAGTCCTCTGTCTAACGAATCTTTTCCACTTCAACTGAATACTTCACATATTTGGCATCCGTTGCTGGTTCATACAAGACCAAGGTCTTTCCAATTACCTGAGCAACCGTCACCGTTGATTCTTCTTCAATAAAGGCAGCCAAGTCCTTGGCTGACCAGTCACTTCCTTGTTGCAAGTTGACCTTAATCAACTCACGCTTAGCCAACGCCTTTTTGACCTCTGCCAACCATTCCTGGTTAGCTCCGGCTTTCCCAACAGAGAAAATCGGTGTTAACCCGTTCGCCTGTGACCGCAGGTAGCGTTTTTGTTTTCCAGTTAAATTTTGCATTAAATCATTGCCTTTCGTAAGAAGACCCCGACTCCCTTAGGAGCATAGGCCTGGACGTGAATCCCAGCTGGCAGGGTAATAAAGCCCAAACCAGCATAGACCAAGTCCGTCTTTTCGTTAATTTTAAATTCGTATTTAGCGAAGTCAACATTTTCATCAGCTGGTGCTGGTGTCAATAATTGCCCTTTGTGCTTTGCATAGAAATCATCTGCACCCTGACGTTTCGTGCGATGAATCATCAGATTATTTTCAAAGTAAGCCGTAACAGCCGCTTTTGCTCCGTCTGCAGGACCAGTTACCAAATCAAAGCGCGCTAGAGCTCCGAAGAAAAGTGTTTGATCCGGATTTAATTGATAAGTCCGGGATTTAATCTCAGCCTTTGGCAAAACATACTTTAAATCTTTATCAGTCACCCAATGGGCGTACTGATCCTTTTTAATAATCCCGGGTGTATCAATCAAAGATTGGCCATCGTCCAATGGAATCGCAATTTGATCCAAGGTCGTTCCTGGGAAGCGTGAAGTCGTGATTAACTCTTGAACACCTGTTTTTGACTTAATAATTTGATTAATCAAGGTTGATTTACCAACATTGGTTGTTCCAACGACGTAAACGTCACGGCCATCGCGCAGTGTATCAATTTTATCTAAAATTTGATCCAAATTTTTTGGATGGGCAGCAGAAACAAGTTCAATCCCAACGGGGTTAATGCCCTGTTCCTTTAACTGTCCTTGGACCCAATTCTTTAACTTATGTTCCTTTAAGGACTTAGGCAACAAATCCACCTTGTTGGCAAGGACCAAAATTGGATTCTCTTGGCCAACAAAGCGTGGTAGGCCAGGGATTGTTGACCCTGAAAAATCAAACAAATCCAAAACGTAGACAATCAAAGACTTCGTCTTAGAAACCTGGTGAAGCAAATTAGCAAAGTCATCATCCGTTAATTCAACAGGTTGAATTTCGTTATAATGGCGCAAACGGAAGCAACGTTGGCACAGTAACTCTTCGGCCATCAGTTGCTTCTTTAAAGCGGAAAGTGGCAAAAAACCAGCTTCTTCCTTATGATCAATTTGCATTTTAGCGCCACAACCAATGCAGTATAATCCCTCAGCTAAAGCTTCCTGGACTTCTTCATCGGTTGCAATCGTTTGCACTTGTTCTTGCTCAAATTCTTTTTCTGTCATCAATTTTTATCATTTTCCCTAGCAGAAACAGCTTCCTTGAAAGTTGCGTGCCAGATTAGCGGTTGCTTTTGGCTATAAATCAGTTTTTTAGCTAACTTTTCAAGTGACCGGTTGAACCAAGTTTGCCACATGTCTGATTCGACCAATTGCTTGACCAAAACAGATTTAACGCCAGCCAAGTGAGCCGCCCAAACATCGGTTAGCATCTGATCACCAACCATCAACACATCTTCTTTTTGCAAGCCCTGCTTTTTGAGTACCTTCAAAATGCCACGCGGCAACGGCTTCAAGGACCAGGCAACATAGTCAACATCCAAACCAGAAACAGCCTTCTCGACTCGATCCCAGGTGTTATTTGAAACGACGACAACCTCAATCCCGGCTGCTTTAAGTTCTTTTAACCAAGCATGCAATTCAGGTGTCCCATTGGGGTTATTCCAAGCCAGCAACGTATTATCTAAGTCTGTTAATACGGCTTTTACGCCTTGGTCTTTTAACTCCGCCACCGATAAGTTATAGACGGACTCAACCGTATAGGTGGGCTTTAAAAAATTAAGGGGCATATCTGTCTTCCTTTTTTATTTCCTTAGTCCCTATTATACACGATTAGGCCTTTCTTCGAGCAAAAAAGGACCCCTTAACGGGGCCCTTTTGTTTTCCGATTTTTATAGCTTAGTACCAACCATTACTTTGGAAGTGACTAATAGCATTTGCTACAGAACCATAGCGGGCAGCAATATAAGCCTGCATAGCCTGTAATTGAACGGCATAATTACCTTGGTAGTTTTGGCCAGGTACATAAGTTGCATAGGCCGCAGGAGACAATTGTCCGATACCATAGAATTGTCCGTTTTGTGCATTCACGTTTCCGCCTGATTCACGAGAAATCAACCAGTTAATGTCACCAGAGGCTGTTGAAGTTGTTGCAGCTGCTGATGTCGTTGCTGTTGATACGGAAGAAGTTGATGCAGCTGCCGTGCTTGTCGATGAAGCTTGGGCAGCAGTTGAAGTGGCCACAGGCGTAGCTTGCGCTGCCTGAGTTGTCGTTGCAGACAACGAAGTCACTTGGCTTTGACTGTTGGATGTATCGTCAGATGCACTGGCAGTGTCATCATCAGATGAAGCAACAGTCTGGCTAGCTGCAGTATTTTCCAAGCTCTTGAGATTATCAACAGATGAAACGGCAGTAGAAACCTTCTTGGTGTTCACTGAGTCAGTAACCTTGACCGCTTGGTCAGAGGTTGATTTTCCTTTATTAAATTGTGTGTTGGCGGCAGTCAGTGCTAAACCGGCTACGGCCATACTTGTAAGTAAAACTTTATTAAACATCATGGTTATTATTTTCCCCAATCAATATTACGAGAATATTAAAACAGATAACGCTTCCGTAACGTTCGTCAGGAAAATATACAAACACAGGATGTTTTGTATCAGAACTACTCGATTTCGAGAAATTCGCGTTTATCTAAGTGTCATTTCTTTCGATTCAACCACCAGTAAAGTGGCAAACCAGCTAGAACTATGATAACCGAAATTCCGATTCCATGCAAATCGTTAATAATTTCAGAAATCTCAACGTAGAGTGAACCCAAGATAGCCACAATGGGAATAACAGGGTACAACGGCATTGAGAAAGTTCTTTTCAGCCCCTTTGGATCTTGTCGGCGCAACTTAAAGGCACCAATAAAGACCAGGATATAGAACAAGAAAGTCACGAAGATCGCGTAATCCGATAATTGATCAGGGTCCGTCAAGGCCATCATTAAGTAGGCAATGGCAACCATTAACCAAATTGCGGCATTCGGCGTCTTGGACTTGTGGTTGATTTTAGCAAAAGTTTTAGCAAAAGGAAAGTCTCCTTTTTTAGCCATCACATACAAAATCCGTGGAAACGAGACAACCTTGCCGTTTAACGTACCGATTAATGAAACCAAAACAGCGACCGAAAGAACACGGCCACCCCAGTAACCAAAGGCATTTGTGGCCATCTTCAATGTGGTGTTTTCCCCCAAAGCAACAATTTCATTAGCAGTTAATGAACGATAGGCCCCGTAAGAAATACCCATATAGGCGACAATCACAATCAAGATTCCGGTAATGATTGCCTTTGGCAAGACTTTTTGTGGGTTTCTGATTTCACCAGAGATGTTTGCTAATGTCACCCAGCCATCATAGGCAAAAAGCGTAGCCAAAACAGCGACTCCAAAACCACCAGCACTTGAGTGCGACATCGTCGTCACCATCTGACCTAAGGCATCGTGCTTTCCAAAGAAAAGGCCGAAAATAATCAAAGCGATAATCGGCAACATCTTAATCACAGTTGTTAAGACCTGGAACCCAGCGGAAAAATGATTTGGAATCGAATTTAATAAACCAACCAGAGCGAGGGCCACCATACCGGCAGGCAACGACCACACACTCTTTAAACCAAACAGAGAAACAAATAAAACACCAAAGTAAGCAGAGATTGCCCCCATCATCGCTGGGCCGTAAAAAATCACCTGCATCCAACCAGCCAAATAACCGGTTGTTTTACCGTATAGATGAGTTAAGTAAGAATAGATGCCACCCGTTTCGGCCATTTGTGAGCCAACTTCGGCTACCGTCATGCCGGCGGTCAAGGTCAGGATTCCTCCCGCCAACCAGGCCCAAAGGGCAGTATTCGTGTCACCTGCGGTTTGCAGGACGGATCCCTGCTTAAAGAAAATCCCAGAACCGATGATGGTTCCGATCACTAATGCTAACGATGACCAGAGGCCAAATCCTCTGTTCAACTTTTCTTCTTCTGCCATGAGTGGCCCTCCAATTTAGATGAAAATTCAACATTTCTATTCTAGCATATCTTCGGACATTCTGACTATATTTTCTCATAATCAATTTAATATAATAAAAAAGCCGAACATTGTCAGCTTTTTATGTGATTTTATTTCTTTATATTTGCCGAAAGATTGAAAAAAGATACCATAATATTCTAACTAAGGTCTTCTCAAAAGGCAAGAAAAAAAGGACCTTGCGGTCCAATTTCATATTTATTTTAAAGTTCTTGTTTCAAGTCTTCTGGTTCGAAAAGGTGCAAAACTTTGACGAAAATAAATTGAGTCAACAAACCTACCACGACAGGAATAACTACCCAGGCTAATAGTGCAACAACTGGTGAGATAAAGTTATTCATGACTGAACTTGGTACGGCAGCATCCTTAATCATTGATTGCAATGGTGAAACCAAACCAATATAACCGAAACCGGCCGTTGTTGGCGTTCCTTGGATGTCAAAGAGTGCCACTGCGATACTTGATAATGCACCCGCAAACATGAAGGACAAAATCATCACAGGCTTCTTAAAGATTGAAGGCATCATTCCCTTCATCGCTCCTAAGAAGATGGCAACCGTTGTTCCCTTCTTATTGACCTTCCATGAGTTCAAAAGCAAGATAATTGTTGTTGCAACAACACCCATGGCTGCTGCACCGGAAGCCATTCCGTGCAAGTTAATGGCCAAGGCAATTCCAACTGTTGAAATTGGTGTGATAATGATGACGGCAAAAGCCATTCCAATCAAGATAGCCATTGGTAATGGGGCTAATTTCGTGAAAACTTCCACCATATCCCCAATCCAAGTTGTAATCCGAGCGACATAAGGTGCAATTACCTTACCAAACAAACCAACGCCACCAGCAACGATAATTGGTGACAAGATAATCGCCACTGAGCCAAAACCGGCCAGATAACGGTCAACCAGCCAGATAGCCAAAACAGCTAGACCAGCTACCAACATCGCATTGATCACATCACCAGCGCCGTTAGCAACAAAGAGACGCGTTGGAACAGCCAATGTCTTACCAGAAACGGGTTGTACCGTACCAGCCTTAACCATTGCCCATTGAATTGAGTTTGAAGCAGCAACTGTTGCCAGTGCTACAACGCCCGTGTCAAGAGCCTTCATCTTGAAGTTCATCGCCACGGCCATTCCGATTAGGAATGGAATCATTGATGTAAAAAGTGTCAAAATTGCTGAGTAATCAGCCCCAAGGGTTGTTTTACCCAGACCTGAGAATTGAATGATGTACTTCATCACGGCTGATGGTAGCACACCGATTAAGATTCCTTGGGCGGACCCGGAAAGAACCTTAAAGAAGAAGTCCTTCACGCCCAATGGCGTTTTACCGGAAAATTGTTCTGCTGTTGTCATATTTTTCCTCCGCTTCACGTCTTATAATTGTGAAGTTTTTATATTGCATAAAATAGTATAACAGGTCTTTTTGAAATTGTGAAGTCCATTACAGGAATTTTTGTGCCCATTGCCCCAATTTAATAGACTTTCACTTGTTTATAATCATTATTATTTCACTTATAAATCGCAAAAATATAACGTGAAATTCATAACTATATCATCAAAGTTCGGATTTTACAGAATTTTGTGCACAAAAAAAGCTCAAACTATTCCTAATTTGAGCTAAAATTCTTAATATTCTAAAGCGTTATCTGGTGTTTGACCATTCGCAAAAGCTAGTGCAGCACTCATTGATTGGTAAACCATCTCATGGATTGCCTTTGTTGTGTAAAAAGCAACGTGCGGCGTGATTAAGACGTTATCACGAGCAATCAAGTCGGCCAATTTTTCATCAGGCAACTTTTCATGCGACCAATCATGTTCAAAGATACCAACTTCGCCCTCGTAAACATCCAAGGCTAAATCAGAAATCTTACCAGAATCCAAAGCAGCAATCGCAGCATCCGTATCGATTAGGTTACCCCGTGATGTATTGACAATCACAACGCCATCCTTCATCTTAGCAAGACTTTCTTCATTAACTAAGTGAACGTTTTCAGGAACACCTGGCACATGCAATGAAATGGCATCGGCTTGAGCAAAGAGCTCATCCAAGGTGTCAACGTACAATCCTTCTTCTTGCAACTCCTTGTTTGGGAACTTATCATAGGCAATGACTTTAGCACCGAAGCCCTTCAAGATGTTAATGGCCTTACGACCAATGTTACCAGTACCGATAACACCAACAGTTTGCATCCGGACTTCACGACCAATTGTTGGCGCCCAGCGCAAATCATGCTTAGCAACCTTTGCATCCATTGGCTTCGTGCGGCGAAGCAAACGAGACAATTGAATCATCGCATGTTCGGCGATGGCATTTGGTGAATAAACAGGAACGTTTGAAAGATTAAAGCCTAAACGCTTAGCAGCTTCAAAATCAATTGTTTCCGTTCCGACATTACGTAGGGATAGGTTCTTGATGCCTAAATCAGCCAAACCTTCTAAGACATCTGCCCCATAAGGGTCGAGCTGCAAAGTGACAACAGAATTAGCTCCCTTAGCCAGGGCAACTGTATCAGCGGTCAACACTTCGTTCGTGTAATCAACCTCAACAGTGGGGTTTTCTTCTTGCCAGCTTTTCAAAGCTGGTACTTCGTCATCACGAATTCCATAAGCAAAAACTTTCATTTCGACCTCCATTAATCGAGTTATTTATCGCTAAAAGTATAATACGCTCTTTTAAGTAAAAGGTCAACTAAATTGCCCAATTATAAAAATCTAATTTAGCTCCTATAAACCCCTTGATAATCGCTCTTCAAACTAAAAAAGGAATCTCAGCGCTAATTTTTTAATCGACTGAAATGGCAAACAAATAAAAAAGCTAGGAACAATTATTCCTAGCTTTTTAAAATCAATTAAAACTTAACAGCGATGGCTGGTGTTTCGCCCTTAGCAAAAGCAACAGCGGCATCAAATGATTGGTGAACCATTTCGTCAACGGCCTTAGTAGTATAGAAGGCGATATGTGGCGTAACCAAGACATTGTCGCGAGCAATCAAGTCCGCAATCTTTGGATCAGGGAATTCCTTACCTGACCAGTCTTCGTTGAACAAGCCAACTTCTTCTTCATAAACATCCATGGCAAAGTCGGAAATCTTACCTGAGTTCAAACCATCGATAACATCATCGATGTCCATCAAGTTTCCACGAGAAACGTTAACCAAGACAACGCCGTCCTTCATCTTAGCGATGCTGTCCTTGTTAATCAAATGATGGTTTTCAGGAACACCAGGAACGTACAATGAAATGGCATCAGCTTGTGCATACAAGTCATCCAATGAATCAACGTACAATCCTTCTTCTTGCAATTCCTTGTTTGGGAACTTGTCGTAAGCAATAACCTTAGCGCCGAAGCCCTTCAAGATATTGATTGCCTTACGACCGATGTTACCAGTACCGATAACACCAACAGTTTGCATACGCATTTCACGACCGATAGTTGGTGCCCAACGCAAGTCATGCTTAGCAACCTTAGCGTCCATTGGCTTCGTACGACGAAGCAAACGAGACAATTGAATCATCGAATGTTCTGCAATGGCGTTTGGTGAATAAACTGGGACGTTTGAAACGTTGAAGCCCAATTCCTTGGCAGCATCGAAATCAATGTTGTCAGTTCCAACGTTACGCAAAGACAAGTTTGTTACCCCAACTTCAGCCAAGGCAGTCAAAGATTCCTTTGTGTAGTCCAATTGTTGGTAAACAACAGCTGAATCTGACCCCTTAGCCAATTGAGCAGTTTCGGGCGTCAACAATTCTTGCGTGTAACCAACCGTTACATCTGGGTTCTTCTTTTCCCAATCTTCCAAAGCTGGCTTTTCATCATCACGAATTCCGTAAGCAAAAATTTTCATTTTCGTCCTCCAAATTAACTTTCTAACAATATTATACACTAAAATTAGTCAAAAAATCTGGTTAAATTACTTATTTTTTCAAAGTAATTGGCTTTTCGCCAGCCTTTTCCATGATACCATCAATCAAACCGTATTCTAAGGTTTCTTCGGCAGACATCCAGAAGTCACGTTCTGTATCGTGTGCAATTTCATCCAAGCTCTTACCAGAACCATCGGCTAAAATCTTGTTCAACTTGTTACGCGTCTTAGTCAACTGGTCGGCAATAATGGCCATATCAGTTTGCTGTGTACCACCGGCTGCCCCACCCATTGGTTGGTGGATTAGGTATTCGGCGTTTGGCAACATAAAGCGGTGCCCCTTTTCACCAGAGGCGGCAATGATGGTTCCCATGGAAGCAGCCAATCCCATGACAATCGTTGTCACGGGGGCCTTGATGAAGTTCATCGTGTCTGTAATCGACAAACCAGCGGTCACAGAACCACCTGGTGAGTTAATATACATTGCAATTTCTTTTTCAGGATCTTGGGCTTCCAAGAAGAGTAGCTGGGCAACAATCGATGTTGCCATGCTATCCTCAACCTCACCTTGAACCAAAATAATTCGGTCCTTTAGTAAACGGGAAGGCAAGTCATAGGATTCACGCCCATTAGCGGTTTGTTCAATTACTCCTGGCCACATAGCAATACTCCTTTGTAGTGTTCTTAGAATATAATTGTAACGCACTTTATCAAGAAACTAAAATAAAGGCGAATGATTTCAAATTAAATGTTGTCCAAATCAAAGTCACCACCAGATTGAATTAAATCAGCTAATTTCGCTAATTTACGCATGCGGTGGTTTGCTCCTGATTTGGAAATCTCCAAAATATCGCCGATTTCAGCCAAGGAACCATCAGGATGGTCGAGTCGAGCTCTGGCAAAATCAGCTAACTTAGCTGGTAACTCATCAAGGTCACCAATTTCTTTTTGGATGGTCAAAATGGCTTGGACTTGGCTATTGGCTGCAACAGCCGTGCGCTGCATGTTGGCGACATCGGCGTTATTCATCCGATTGACCGAGTTCCGGGTATCGCGAGCAATTCGGATATCGGCAAAATGAAGCATGGTTTGTACAGCACCAATTAGTTTTAGAAAATCAACAATTTTCTCAGCTCGCTTCATATAAACAATGTAACCAGAATGCCGGGGAGTCACCTTGACCTGCAGGTCAAAGTTTGTCATCAATGCCACCAGTTGCTCAGCTAACTCCTCATGACCAGTGTAGATTTCCAAATGGTAATTGGCCTTCTCCGGTGAGTTTACCGAACCAGCGGCCAAAAAAGCTCCTCGCAAAAAGGCTTGCTGCTTTTTTTGGCTGTTCAATAACCAAGCCGGTACTTCCTGGTCAATTCCCAATGGATCAACGCCCAGCTCTTTTAAAATTTGCTCAACCTGACTTTGTAAAACAACTAAAAGCTTTTTACGGTCAGATAAAGCGGCCCGCTGATTAACCTGAACTTCCACCACTGCTGTTGGATAAATCTGCTTAATCAAAGTATAAATACGACGAGCAATAGCCGGATTTTCAGTTTGAACCCGGACTTCCTGCTCAATCCCCCAACTCGAAGCGCCATTCATTTGTAAAAGCGCAGCCAATTCTGATTTGGCAGCATCGTCTGAAACCGTTCGCCCGGTTAATTCTTTTTTTACTTCTGCTGCGTACGACATCTTACTCCTCTGTCAGTGAAACTAACACATCGGCAACCTTGTCGCCATCATGAAAGGCCCCGGCATCACGCAGGGCCAAGAAGTCTTTAGAAATACTCTTAGCCCCAGCTTGTCTGATTTTTTCTGGGTCTTGAACCACTTGTTTGGAAATTTCGCCCCACTTTTGGTAGTCAACGAAATCTGCTGGTACCTCTTGATCATTCGTTAAAACATAATCAATCAAGTTTTGCCCTAAATGGCGATTTAGGACCGCTAAGTGTTCGGCATCAGTATAGGAATCCGTTTCCCCTTTTTGGGTCATAATGTTGGCAATGTAAACCTGCTTAGCCTTCGTTTCTTGCAAGGCCTCTTTAATACCTGGCACCACAACATTCGGTAAAATCGATGTAAAGAGTGATCCCGGTCCAAAGACAATTAAATCAGCATCCAAAATAGCTGCAATGGCTTCCGGACTGGCGACAATTTCTTCACCTTCGTCATTTGGCTCTACCCAAACATGGTCCAAAGACTGGTGAGCAGCCGTAATGGCTGCCTCGCCCTCCAAAAATTGACCACTTTTCGTTTTGGCATGTAAAATCAGTGGCTGTTTCGCTACAGGAAAGACATGGCCCTTAATTTTTAAATAATGGGCTAAACGGGCAATCGCTTCCGAAATATCACCGGTCATTTCCGTTAAAGCCGCAATCAGTAAATTACCAACTGCATGTTTAGCCAAAAAAGCATCATTCGTTTTAAAGCGGTACTGGAAAAGGTCTAATAGTTCCTGGTCCCCTTCAGACATGGCTACTAAGATATTGCGAATATCCCCAGGTGGAATAATGTTCACGTAGTCACGCAATAAACCAGAAGAGCCACCATCATCAGCAACCGTTACGATTGCCGTCAAATCGACATCGTGTTGGATTAATGGGCGAATGATGACGGGTAATCCCGATCCCCCACCAATCATCACAATTTTTGCAGTCATCTTTCGATCCTCTCTCGTGCTATTACTAACAATATTTTACCATTTTTACTGGTTTACCATGAGAGCGAAAGAAAGAAATTTCTAAACAAAATCAGTGGCTTCATCAATTTCACCACCCAGTAATTGGCCATTTTCTTGCATCGACCAATAGCCATCCTTGGTCACGATAAAGGCATCAAGGAGTGGCAAGTTTAGGTCCTGCCCCAAACAGTATAGTCGTTTGGTAAACTGTTTGTCTTGAACCGAAGGTCGTAAGTTTCCTGACGGATGGTTATGAGCAATGATGATGGCATAGGCATTGGCCAACAAGGCTCGTTGGAAGATCTCACGCGGTGAAGCAGCCACTTCGGTTAAGGTGCCAACAAAGACGACTTCCCAACCAATCACGTCTAATTGCGTATTTAAGAGGGCCAAAAACAGTTGTTCCTGCTTTAACGGTCCTAATTTTTCCTTTGCAAAAGCGCCAACCATGTTGGAATGCCGGGCAGAAAGTAAGATTGGTCGACGTTCGGATGCAAAGGTTACTCCTAAGTGCATCGCAATCAACAAGGCCCGGTTCGGTCCCGGATTTTCAGCGATAAAATCAGCCTTTGTCTCATAATCGAGTTCCCAAAAAAGATATTTTTCGGGAAAATACAGCTGAAAAATTTCACTATTCTTTTGGCCATCCTCGCCAATCGCCTCGTAAAAATTAAAAACCTGATTTTTCATCATATTGCAATTCTCCTTCATGCAATCAGACGAAAAAATCAGGTTAAAATCATCAAAAAAGAAAAGAGTCTTTAGTCCTTAATGACCATTGGACCATCACCAGCATCTTTCATGACCTTCAACGACAAGTAAACAGCCAAGGCAATCAGAATCACATCAAAGCGATAAGTCCACTGAATACCATTCAAAGTTGCAGCAGACAAATTCGTTGCACCCTTTTGGAAAATAGAAATAATCGAGGCAGCCAAGGCGATTCCAACAGCGGCTGAATAATTATTAACTGCTGAAAAAATCGAGTTACCAGCACTATGAAAGACTCGGTCTAGGTGTGAAATGGCATTGGTCATATTGTTTCCAAACCAAAAACCACCACCCAACTGGGTAATCACAAAGGCAATCGTCATCGACCAGACGGTAAATGGTACCAAGACAATCCAGACCATGCCAAGAACAATGAATCCTAGACCAATCGCATTAGGCAACTTAGGGCCAAAGCGGTCATACAAGTTTCCAGAGATGATGGACATGATTGCAAAACCAATGGCACCAGGGAAAAGTGACAAACCAGCAACGCTTGAACTCTGCTTCAAAACCAGCTGCAACCCCATTGGGATTGCATAGTTAAAGGTCAAGTTAACGACCTGAATTAAGACGGCCGCTAGGACCGCCTGGCGAAACATTGGCAGTGCAAACATCTTTGGTGAAAGCAGTGGTTCCTCTTCTTTTTGAGCATAGAAATAGTACCCGAAGATTCCAACCAACATCACTGCTAAAGCCGTTAAGCTCAAAATGTTAAACAGACCGTGACCAGACAAACGATCGACCGTGATTAAGCCACCAACAAAGAAGCAAGACAACAATAACCAGCCAATCAAATCAAAGCGGGCTTTCTTAAGCGGATCAATTTGCTGAATGGTGAACCAACCAACGATTAGGGCAAAGAGCTGGATTGGCAAAACCACCCAGAAAATCATGTGCCAACCATAATAAGCCGTTAAGAAGCCACCAAAGGCTGGGCCCAAGGCCGGCGAAAAAGAAACAATTAAGGAAGCTAAACCAATCATCGTTCCCCGGCGATTGTCGGGAACCTGTTCAAAAACGACGTTGTTCATGAGGGGCAAGCCAACGCCGGCTCCAACACCTTGCAGGAGGCGGCCAAAAAGGATGAGACCAAATTGGTTAGAAGTGGCATCGATGAAAATTCCAATCAATGACACTACCCCGGCCACCATAAACTGAGACCGGTTACTAAAGCGGGCCTTCAACCAAGGCGACATAATGACAATCATCGACGTCAATAAGATGACCCCGGAGGTCAACCACTGAACCGTCGCTGAATCAACATGCAATTGCTTCATCAAGGCTGGAAAGGAAACGTTTAAAGCCGTCTCCAACATAATATCCGTAAAGCCAAGTAAGGCAATTGCCAAAATACTCAAAATGAGCCGAGGGCTTAAGACTTTTTCTGGCATAATTCTCTCCTAACATCACTAATAAAGTACAAAGACCCTGTAATCACAACGGTTTTCTCCTGATTTTCACTGAGGGCCTGGTCCAATGAATCGTACCAAATCAGGTCCTGATTTGCTAAGTCCACCTGGTCTTTTTGTAGGCCAGGGCGGCCGGCAACACCCTCAAATGGCACCAAGGCCAACGTAATCTGCGGGTCTTTTTCAAGTTCCAAGAAAGCTAAATCAACATTTTTATCGGCCAAAGAGCCAATAATAACTGTCACGGGGCCAGCCAAATTTTCCTTAATTGACCGGTGCAGGGCCTGAATACCAGCCTGGTTATGAGCACCATCTAAGTAAATCTTTGGCTGAATTTGTTCAAAGCGCCCGGCCAAAAAGGCCTGGTCCAAGCCGGCCTGAATCACCTCATCTTGCAAATTGGGACGCCAAGTTTTCAGTGCTAACACCGCAGTCGCCGTGTTATCAGCCTGAAAACTACCGGACAATGCCGAATGGAAGGAACCAACCTGCGCCACCAGTACCGGACTGCCCACCTCTTTGGCCTGGGCCTCAATCACCTCTTTGGCCTCAGCTGTGACACCTGGCCCAATCACCGTCTTTGAACCCGGCTTGATAATGCCGGCTTTTTGACCAGCGATCGCTGCAACGGTGTCACCTAGCATTGCCTGATGGTCTAAAGCCACAGTCGTCACCACGGCAACCTTGGTCGTCTTTAAAATATTGGTAGAATCAAAGCGACCACCAATCCCTACCTCGATCACAGCCAAATCAAGGTCTTGGTCAGCAAAGTACAAAAACATAATGGCCGTCACCACTTCAAATTCGGTTGGCGTCAGTTGGCCAGAAGATGCCTGCTCCACCCGGTCGGTTGCTTCCTTCACCTTATTGGTATACAAAATCAGGTCAGCCGGTGTGATTAATTCCCCATTGATTTGAAAACGTTCTCGAAAGTCGGTCATAAATGGTGACGTAAAGGTCCCAACACGCAGGCCGACTTCTTTAGCGACCGCCGTCACCATAGTCGCAACGGACCCCTTCCCGTTCGTACCAGTAATGTGAATGGTTTCTGCCAGACGGTCTTCGGGATGACCCAAAACCGTCATCAAGGCGTCTAAACGGGTGAAGCTATCTTTTTTGCCAGCCTTTGGCCGACCGTGAATATAGGCCAAGGCCTCTTCAATTCTCTTCACTAACGGTTCTCCCAACTATAGTTCTAATACTCATTATAACGAGATAGGGACAAAAAAACCGCCTGATTACAGACGGTTTTACACTTTTTTAAGCGACAAATCCGCTCAATTTGTAGTGTATCTAATTTAGTCTTTTTCGCGGACGGTAAAGTCACGGCGACGACGGTTGCCACCACCTTGGTGTCCACCACGGTTATCGCGATTTTCAGAATGTGAACGGTTACCACCACGGTAGCCGCCACCATTACCATTACGACGACCGCCGCCATTACCTCGGTAGCCACCACCGTTACCATTTGAACGACGATTGCCACCACGATAGCCACCACGACGTGATGATGAACCACCCTTGCGACGAGGCAAAGGACGTTCGCGTGACAAAACAACTGGTGCGTTTTGCTTATCCAAGCCAGCCACGGCAGCCAACAAACCGGCGGCCAATTGTTCGGCTGTGAATTGTGACGTCATTTGGTTAACTTGGTCTTGCAATTCAGCTGGGTTCAAGCCCTTAATAGTTGCGGCTGCGGTATCAATGGCACCATTAATCCGACCAATCCGAGCTTCCTTCAAAGTTGCTGGTTGCAATGGCGTCATGCGCTTCTTCGTCAATTCTTCAACGGCACGCAAGTAATCCATTTCGTTTGGTGCAACTAGGGTTACTGAAACACCTTCAGCACCGGCACGACCAGTACGACCGATACGGTGAACATATGATTCTGGATCTTGTGGAATATCGAAGTTATAAACGTGACTCACGTCCTTAACATCCAAACCACGGGCCGCAACATCGGTTGCAACCAAAAGATTGATTTCATGGGCCTTAAATTGGTCCAAGACACGTGAACGCATTTGTTGCGTCAAATCACCGTGCAAACCAGCGGCACGGTAACCACGAGCTTCCAAACCACGAGCCAATTCTTCAACTCGACGCTTTGTCCGACCAAAGACAATGCCCAAGAATGGTTCTTGGATATCGATTGTTCGAGTCAAGGCATCAAACTTTTCTTCGTGACGAACGCGAATGAAGTATTGGTCAACCAAATCAGTCGTCAATTGCTTGGCCTTGATTTGGATGTATTCAGGATCCGTCATAAACTTCATCCCGATTCGCTTGATAGCTTCAGGCATTGTTGCAGAGAACAACAGTGTCTGACGGTGGTCAGGCACCTGAGCGATGATGGCTTCAATGTCATCCAAGAAGCCCATGTTTAACATTTCATCGGCTTCATCCAAAACCAATGTCTTAACACCGCCAAGCTTGGCAGTCTTACGGTTAATATGGTCTAACAAACGACCAGGAGTTCCAACTAAAATTTGTGGGTGTGACTTCAAGCCCTTAATTTGTGGGCGGATATCGGCACCACCGAAGACAACTTGGACGTTAACTGATTTGTCAGAACCAAGCTTCTTCAATTCTTCGGCAGTTTGGATTGCTAATTCTCGTGTAGGTGAGATGATAACGGCTTGGATGTTTTGGTCATTCAAGTCGATGTTTTCCAAGATTGGCAGACCAAAAGCGGCTGTCTTACCAGTTCCTGTTTGGGCCTGGCCGATAACATCCTTACCTGCTAAGGTCAAAGGAATTGTCTTTTCTTGAATGGGGGTTGCTTCAACGTAGCCGTGGGCTTCGATTGACTGCAAAATGGCTTGTGACAAGCCGAGTTCATTAAACTTCAAAATTATCTCCTTTTTGCGCACTGGTTCAGCGCGCCCTGACTCATCACTGAGTCGTTTCCATCATAACGTGCCACCAGCACGTCAAAAATACGCCAAGCAGTTTATAGTCTAGCTGGGCTGACTAGTGTTTAGGAAGGAAACTTCGTTCCCGTTAGCTTCTCGTATAGGTCATGTGAGAGGCCCTCAAAACTGTGGCCATGGTAGTACTGATTTGCCAATAGAATCACAGCATCTTGGCTGTTCTTGCCCAAAACAACGGATGGCTCAAAACCGTTAAAAATCCCATGAGAGGTATAAACGTTGCCATAACGATAAAGACCAGAGACATAGTGGGCCGGCAAGTGCTGAACCAAGAGGTCCATTGGGTTCTGAAAGAAATCACCATGGAAGAAGAGCCAATAGGCTCGGTAAAGCATACCAGCTGACATCGCGAGGTTTCCTGTTCCGGTTTCTCGCTCATTTTCAACCTTGGTGACACCAGTTGGGCTAGTAGTATCTTTTTGATAACCCAAGGCAGCCTGATTATCCTCTGCAAACTGTGCATAATCGTCAATACCGAGCTTGTACTGCTTGTTATAGTAGTCTTTAACCATTTTGTCAAAGGACTGACCCGAAATCTTCATTAAAATACCAGCCAATAACCGGTAATTAACTGGCTGATAAGACCAACCAGCCCCAGAACCAATGGCCGCTCCGGTATTCTCCGTATTATCAGCCGAGAATTGAGCGTTATCTTGATCAGACGTAAAAGTCGTTGGTTGCAACTTTTGCTGCAACGAAGAGGTCATCGTCAACAAATCTCGAATCGAAATCTGATCAGCATTAGCAATGTTTGGATAAAACTGGCTGAGATGGTCGTCATAGGAAAGCTTCTTTTCAGAAACTGCCTGACCGACTAAAACAGCTGTCAAAAATTTAGCAGAAGACGCAATATGATAAACCGTTTGGGCATTATTGTGCACCTGCTTACTATAATTAGCAAAGCCATAACCCTGGTTCAAAATGATTTTGCCATCCTTGATGACTAGGGCTGTTCCGGTGAAATTTTCACTCTTTAATTTTTGATCAATTTCTTCAGCGGTCTGATTTTGCGGACTAAGGTCCTTTTTTAAATTTTTGACATTATCAGCCGAAAATATTTTTTGTTCAGTCAAAATCGCTTGTGGACTAGCTTTGGTTAACTTTGCTAAGCCAATTGCTCCCCCAATAAAAAGAATAATCAAGGTAATCGTTGACAAAGCCAGCCAATGGTCCCTAAACCATAGTGATTTTACTTTTTCTGGGAAAAGATCGACCCGTTTAAGCATGGATACCTCCCTGCTTGCCTTGATTAGCGACCAAATGGTCCACCACCTTCTCCAAATGGATGCCATGACTGGCCTTCAAGAAGATACAGTCATTTGAATCAAGGTCTTTTGTCAAATCAGTCATGAGTGCTTCTAACTGGTCAGTTTGATATAAGTGAACCTGATCAGATGGCAACGTTTCTTTCAAAACTGTTCCTAGGTTTTCCACCATCAAAGGACCGACTAGGTAAACCGCCTTTGGTTGTGACTGCAAAACAGCTTCCTTTAAGCCAGCGTGAAGAGCCGGTGCTGCTTCACCAAGTTCAAGCATATCACCGAGAACTAAGACCAAATTTTCAGTATGATCCTTTGCCAACGCCGCCAAAACTTCCTTGGTCGCCGTTGGGTTGGCGTTATAAACATCCGAAATGACCATTGCCCCATTAGCTGCCGTCAGCAACTGGGTGCGGTTTTTCGTTAACGCAAAATTTTTCAAGGCTGAAGCAATCGTTTGGAGGTCCAAATCGAAAGCTTGGCCAACACGAATTGCCGCCAAGGCATTCCTAACATTATAACGGCCCAGGAGCGGAATTGCAAATTCTTGACCCTGATCGCTAAATTTTGTTTCCTGCAGCGTTTCAACACAGTCCTTTGGTTCCGGTCCAAAACTAACCGTATTGGCTGGCAAACCTTCTGCATCCTGCAAGAGTGGTTCATCTTTTGGAATCAACAATTCCCCACCTGGCTTCAGACCAGCAATAATTTCCAACTTGGCTCTGGCAATGTTGGCTCGTGTCTTAAAGAATTCAAGATGGGCCTCACCAATCATGGTAATAACGGCCAAATCATTTTGAGCCAGCGTCGACAAAGCCGTCAGCTGACCCGGACGGTCCATGCCCATCTCCAAGACCAAGACCTCAGTTGTCTCTGGCATCGTCAAAATAGTCACCGGCAAACCAATTTCGTTATTAAAATTGGCTGGTGTCTTGAAAGTCTGATACTTCGTGGCCAAAATCGCGGCAACCATATCCTTAGTTGTCGTTTTGCCATTCGAACCAGTAATGGCAACGACCTTTGGCTGAATCGTTTGCAGGTGAAATTTCGCTAATTCCTGCAAGCCTACCAAAGTATCGTCAACAACCACCGCTGGTACAGCCCCATCGATGACATGTTGTGTCTGTGCTAGAACACCGGTGGCACCGTTTTTGAGTGCCTGATCAATATAATCATGACCATCTTGGTCACCAACTAAGGCGACAAACAGGTCACCGGCTTTCACCTGGCGAGAATCGAAGGCGACACCCGTCACAGTCTGTTCGGCTGGTCCTTGCAGACTTCCTTTAGTTGCTTGTGCAATTGTTTGTAACGAAAGGTTCATAGCAATTGATTTCCTTATTTAGTAAAAATTTAGGTGGCACTTGATCCTGTTGCTTTTTAAAAGACCAGCAGCTGATTTCAATGGTGCTTAATTTTAATGTCTTATAAACGACTAGCATCTGATTTCAATAGCACTTAATTTTAATGCCTTTAAATGACCAGTACCCGATTTCAATACCCCTTATAGCACTTAGTCTTCGCGCTTTTGTAAAACGGTAATCGTCTCGATATGAGCAGTCTGAGGGAATTGGTCCACCGGAACAACCGGCCCTTTGACCTCATAACCCAAGTCCTTAAACAGGGCGACATCACGAGCAGCCGTCACGGGATTACAAGAAACGTAAACCACGCGGTCAGGGCCCATTTCAGCTGTCTTTTCAATTAACTTCGGCGTCAATCCCCGGCGTGGTGGGTCGACAAAGACAACGTCTGGTCGAATCCCTTGCTTTTGCCAATCCTCAAACTGATCAGGCGCATCGCGCTCAATATAACTAGCATTGTCAATCTGATTTAATGCCAAATTTTTCTTAGCATCCAGTACTGCCCCGGGAACAACCTCAACACCAATCACTTCCTTGACACGGTCAGCGACTGAAATTCCGATTGTCCCAATTCCCGCATAGGCGTCAACGACAACATCCGTCGGCTTTAAATCAGCCAAATCAGCTGCCTTTTGATACAGCTTTTCCGTCATGACCGGATTAACCTGGTAGAAGGAATTTGGGCCGATTAAGAATTTTTTGCCGAGCAACGTGTCCTCAATGGTCGCCGAACCAAAGAGAACCCGGTTGTTGGCACTTAATTGGACATAATCTTTTTTAGGTGCAAAGTTCAAAATTAAGGAGGTCAAATCAGGCAAGGCATCCACGATATCAGCCACAAGACCCGCCTCGTCGGGCAAATTCTCCTCGTTAGTCACCAAAACCACCATTAACTGCTGGCTATAGTACCCCCGGCGCACCATCACATAGCGGATGGCCCCCTCTTCTTGGTCTGGATCATAGGCAGAAACGCCCCGTTTAGCAAGAATCTCACGAACGATGACAATCACTTGGTCTACCCGGGCATCATTAACATAGTAGTCTTCCATCGGTACCAAATGATGGCTACCTCGTTGATAAAAGCCGGATAAAAGCTGACCATCCTGCCACTTAAGGGGCACAACGGTTTTGTTGCGATAGTAGGTTGGCGTTGTATCCATCGTAATCGGATCAGCAACAGTGACCTTTAGGCCAGCATCGTGAAAGTTTTTTTGCACAATTTGCTGCTTAAATTCTTTCTGATTTGCATAAGCCCAGTTAACCAAGGGAGCCGTCCCGGCCTCAATCAAATATTGGCGGTTCTGATTTTTGCGCCCAGTACTCTCTTTAACCCAAGCCAAAATTTTTCCGTAGGCGGAATACTTATCCACCTGGATAATGTCAATTTCAACTTCTTCACCAAGCATGGCATCAGCTAAATAAATCGGATAATCTGGCCAACCCTCTAAAAAGGCCATGCCCATCCCATTTTGGCGAATCTCTTTGATAGTGACCGTCAATTTTTCATGTAATTTAACAGGTACGATTGTCTTTGCCATCATGCCTCCAGCACTTTGCTTGGTGATAACTCACTGCAAACAAATCCTTTTTCCACAAGCCAAGAAAAAACGCCCACCGAGGTGAGCGTTTTTATAAAACAACTTAGTCGTTGTTCTTGAAGCCGAAGTTAGCAAACTTCTTGTTAAACTTGTCAACCGCACCATCAGCTTGAGTAAACTTCTGCTTACCAGTGTAGAATGGGTGTGAATCTGAAGTGATTTCCATACGTACTGATGGATATTCTTGACCTTCAAAATCAGTAGTTGTGTCAGTTGCAACAACAGATGCTGACAAAAACTTCTTACCAGTTGCGGCATCAATAAAGACAACTGGACGGTAATCTGGATGGATTTCTTTTTTCATGAGTATCTCCTTAGCGCCCTGATTTTATTAAATCAGAGTCAGTTATTAACTTAACTATTCTATCACAGGGATATTATCCATGCAAGGTTAAGGCATCAAGTTGATTAAATCAACACCTTCAATTTTCAAGTCGACCCCTAGAGAAGCTAATTTATCAGCTAAACGGTCGTAACCGCGCAAAATATGCGTGGCATTTTCAATCACGGTTTGGCCGTCGGCCATAATACCGGCAATCACCAAAGCGGCTCCTGCACGAATCTCTGCCGCTTCCACAGTTGCGCCAACCAAACGCTCGGAATGGTTAACCTTAATTTCACCTGGGTTCAATGATGATAACTCTGCACCCATCCGTCGCAATTCAGCAATATGCTTATTGCGCATCGGATAAATGGTTTCGGTAATCGTGCTTTCACCGTCGGCTAAAAACAAGAGTGGCGTGATTGGCTGTTGCAAATCAGTGGCGAAACCTGGATACGGCATCGTCTTAATGGCAACAGGTTTCAAATCGTGGCTTGGTCCGATAAAGACGGAATCTTCACCGATTTGCATATCAACGCCCATTTCCAACAACTTTGAAGTGTATGACTCCAAGTGTTCTGGAATGACGTTTTTGATGGTTACGCCATCACCAAAGGCAGCGGCCATCGCCATGTATGTTCCCGCCTCAATTCGGTCAGGAATCACTGTGTGGGTATTGCGTGCTTCCAAACGATCAACACCAGTAATACGAATTGTGTCGGTTCCAGCACCGCGAATATTGGCCCCCATGTTGTTCAAGAAGGTCGCAATATCAATGATTTCTGGTTCCTTGGCGACGTTTTCGATAATCGTCTGCCCCTTGGCCCTTACGGCAGCCAAGATAATATTGATGGTGGCCCCAACAGAAACCGTATCAAGAGTCACACGTGCCCCAGTTAAACCATGGGCAGTTGCATCAAGGGTAATAATATCACCGACTTCAGTCACCGTTGCACCCAAAGCTTCAAAGCCCTTGATATGCTGGTCAATTGGTCGTGATCCGAGATTATCACCACCAGGGAAAGTTACCGTTGCTCGACCAAAGCGACCAAGCAACGCCCCCATGAAGTAATAAGAGGCGCGCAATGATTTAATGGCCGTTGAAGGCAATTCGGATTCCGTAATCGTAGTTGGATCAATCGAAAGGTCACCGTTTGCGAAATTAGAACGAACGTTCATCGCAGCGAGAATATACTGTAAGTTTTTAACATCTAAAATTTGTGGAACATTGTCAAAATTGACAGGCGTGTCGGCCAGAATTGCGGCTGGAATTAATGCAACCGTCGAGTTCTTAGCTCCGCCAATGGTCACCGCACCTGAAATCTTGTGGCCACCGTTAATAATAATTTTTGCCATAAGGGCTATCCTACTTGCTTGTGGTTTTACCCTAATTATATCGTTTTTGTTACAACAAGACAATCAAAATCAGCGGATTTCCGCACTTAATTCTGCCGTCAAAGTTGCCGTCATTTTTTCAAAAGCATCCGTCACAACTGATTCAACTAAGGTGTCAGTCTTATCTTGATAAGTCAACTGATAAGCCAATGACTTTTTACCTGCTGGCAATCCCTGACCTGTGTACAAGTCAAAGAAAGTCACGTTTTGAAGGTAATCCCCACCATTGGCTTTAATCACATCAAAGACCTGTTGTTGGTCGATACTGTCATCAACTAAGACGGCCAAATCACGACTGATTTGTGGGTACTTTGAAACAGGTTGATAAGCAACTGGTGCCTGCGAATGATCGATGACCACTTCCAGGTCAATTTCAAAGGCAAAGACTGCAGGTAGCTTGGCATTCGCCAAAACGGCCGGATGAATTTGACCAACAAAGCCAAGGTAAGTAGAGCCAAGATAAACATCCGCTGTCTGTCCCGGGTGCATGGCTTCGTGTTGTGCACTTTGCTCAAAGCGCACTGCACTTGAATCAAGACCAATCGTCTGCAAATATGCCTCTAAGCGTCCCTTGATATCGTAGAAATCAGCAACTTCATCTTTTTCACCCGTCTGCCAGCTTGATTCAGCCACATTGCCAACCAAAACGCCGGCTAGGTGTTCACGTTCTTCCGGTTGAACATTCTCGCCTTGGGCCAAAAAAATTCGTCCCTGCTCATATAGGGCAATGTCCTTAACTGACCGAGCAACGTTATAGGCGACATCATCCAACAGACCGGACAAAAGGTTTTGTCGAATCGTTGTCCGATCTGATGACATTGGGTAATCCAGGGCTACCACGCCACGGCCCTGGTCCAAGTTAAAGGCCGTTGCCTTTTCGGGAGTTGTCAGGGCATAAGAAATGGCCTGGTCAAAGCCGAGGCTTTCCATAATTTCTCGACTAGCACGAATTTTCTTTTGCCGTGGTGTCAAATCACCCGGCGTGCTCTGTCCTTCAACCAAGGCCGTTGGTAAATTGTCATAACCGTAAAGACGTCCCACCTCTTCAATCAAGTCAGCTGGGATGGTCAAATCCGTCCGACGACCAGGAATGGTTACTAAGTACTGCCCTTCCTTTTCATCAATCGGCAAAGCCAAGCGAGTGAAAATGGCAGAAATTGTGGCCACTGACAAATCAGTCCCCAAAATCTGATTGATGCGGTCGCGACTGATGGCAATCGTTTCCGGTGCCCGATAAGCAAAGCCAAACTTACTCAAACCAACAACAATCTTACCCTTAGTCAACATGGCCATTTCGGCAGCCACTTGATCAAGGACTTCAAGGGTTTGATCCAAGTCAATTCCGCGTTCAAAACGGAATGACGACTCTGACCGCAACGTGTGGCGGCGAGCACTTTGCCGCAAAAGACTTGGGTTAAATTGGCCGGCTTCAACAACGACCTTCGTCGTATCAGCCGTCACAGCAACTGCAGGGTTCGTGGCGATTCCAGCCAAGGACAAGATTTGATCACCTGCTGCAACCACAATATCCTGGCCAGCACGAAGAGCCATCGCCTCTTCTTCTCCTTGAGGCAAAGTTTCACCTTCTTTTGCCAAACGAACTTCCAGCTGCATCGTGGCTAATTTATCCAAGTCATAGACGTGCAAAGGTTGCCCCGTCAGCAAGAGCCAATAGTTGGCCAAATCAGTAATTTTGTTTTCTGGCTTGAAACCGGCATTCCACAGGCGGCTTTGCAACCAGAGAGGTGATGGGTCGTTTTTAACTTGGCCCAAGACACGAACTGCATACCCCGTTGCCAAATCAGCGTTTCCAGCAACCGTCACCACCGCATTTGACTCGGATTGATCACTCAAAACCGTTGTCTGTGGCAGCATCACCTTTTGGTCAGTCATGGCAGCCAATTCATAGGCCATCCCCCGCATTGACAAAAGATCAGCCCGGTTAGGGGTCAAATCGGTATCAATCATCGGATCGTTAAGGCCCAAGACTGCGAGTGCATCATCCCCTGGCTTGACACCATCTTCTTCTGTGAAGACGTGAATGCCTTCCTCAAAGTCCTGTGGTGCCACAGCATCAGCTAAGCCGATTTCTTGCAAGGCAACCAGCATCCCATATGAGGTTTCCCCACGAAGCTGGGCCTCCTTGATGGTCACCAAGTCACCGCTTTCACGGTCGACAATCTGAGCGCCAACACGAGCTAAGATTACCAACTGGCCTTCGGCCACGTTTGGTGCACCGGTCACAACCTGGATGGTCTCTTGACCATCAAAAACCTGTGTGATCACCATGTGATCAGAATCTGGATGGGGCACAACCGAATCAACTCGGACAACCACGAGACCAGACTGCTTGGCAGCAGCCGTTCCAACAGATTCCAATTCCACACTGGTCAATTCAATTTGCTGTGCCAAATCCAAGACAGCCTGTTCACTCAAATCAAGCCCCGGCTGTAAGTATTCGTTTAACCACTTTAAATTGGTCTTCATGATTAGTTCCCCCGCTTATTAAATTGATCCAAGAACCGGACATCGTTTAAGTAGAATTGACGAATGTCTTCCACGCCATACTTCAGCATTGCAAAACGATCAGGACCCAAGCCAAAGGCAAAGGCTGAGTATTCTTCTGGATCAACGCCATCCATCTTCAAGACATTTGGATGAGTCATCCCCGCTCCCAAAACTTCAATCCAACGGATATCTTCTGGCTTGGTATCTTCCGTCACTTCGTTCCAAGAAACGTCAACTTCGACAGAAGGTTCCGTAAATGGGAAGTAAGATGGGCGCAGACGAATTTGGTGCTTTTCACCGAAAAGCTCCTGCATGATTGACAGCAATGTTCCCTTCAAATCAGCCATGGTAATGTTCTTACCAACAACCAAACCTTCCACTTGGTGGAATTGGTGTGAGTGCGTTGCATCGTCAGTGTCACGGCGGTAAACCTTACCCGGCGCAATCATCTTCAATGGTCCCTTAGAAAAGTCATGCTTCTCCAAAGCACGTGATTGAACGGGTGACGTCTGCGTCCGCAGCAAAATTTCTGGCGTCACATAAAAAGTATCCTGCATATCACGGGCTGGGTGATCCTTTGGCAGGTTTTCCCGCTCAAAGTTGTATTCATCCGTTTCCACTTCAGGTGAATCGATTGGATCATCAATCACTTGATAGCCCAATCCCAAGAAATGGCTTTCGATTTCATCCATGATTTGTTGCAACACATGACGGTTACCCAACTTGGGCTTTGCTCCCGGCAGGGTCACATCAAGCGTTTCCGCCTGCAACTTGGCATCCATCGCCGCCTTTTCTTGAACGGCCTTCATGGCTGCTAAGCTATCTTGGATTTGTTGGCGGACCTGATTGCCCACCTGGCCGACGGCCTTCTTTTCATCGATTGAAAGGTCCTTCATCGACTTCAAAACCGTTGTGATTTTTCCCTTCTTACCAAGGTAAGCCACCCGGACTTGTTCCAAGTCGGCTCCCGTTGCTGCCAAATCAGCCTCAGCTTGCTTGGCGATTGCCTGTAATTCATCAATTAATGTCATTCATCTTCCTCTTTTTCCCAATAAAAAAGTCCCCTATGTTGTTCACACAACATAAGGGACGTAAGAGAACTTCCGCGGTACCACCCAGTTTCTGACCAAAAGGCCAGCACTCTTGGCCGGTATCGGCGGCTTACCGTTGACTGTTAGGCCAAAGTCTCCAGACTGAAATTCGAGGCACCAGCAGACGGTCTTGCACTAGACACCGTTCGCTTTGCTACTGGCTGACCCCTACTAGGTCCTTCATCGTAACTCTAGTATAACAAAAATCAGGAAAACCGCCTAGCCTGTTTTTAGCTCGACGGTTTGAAAAATTCCTATTGATCTAATCGTTAACTTGGTCCTCGGAAGGCTTCCCCTCGAAAACTGCTAAGACATTCTTAGCGGCTGTCTTGGCGACTTCAAAGTCAGCTTCCTTTGAGTGCGCTGCCACGTGTGGCAAGACAAAAGCATTTGGTAGGGATAACAGTTCGTTATCCGGACTAATTGGCTCTTGGTTAACCACATCCAGACCTGCAGCGGCAATCTTACCAGACTTTAGGCTAGCAATCATAGCAGCTTCATCAATCACTGGGCCACGACCAACATTGACCACCACTGTACTTGGCTTCATCTTGTCAAAGGCCTTTTGATCAATCAAGCCCGTCGTGCTTGGCGTTGCTGGCAAGGCTGAAACAACGAAATCAGCCTGTTGGAAGATTTCATCGAGGTCAGCCATTCGACCATTGGGAACATCACGGTCATGACGCGCATAGGCCAAGACGTGAACGCCAAAGCCAGTCAATAATTTAGCAATTTCTTGCCCGATATGACCAAAGCCGATAATCCCAACAATTTTACCTGAAACTTGCTGGCCACTCTTGCCAACCATGTAGTCAGCGGCCTTCTTGTCCGTAATGGCATCGTGACTTGTTTCAAACAAGCGCCCTGCCATCAACATCAACGTAATTGCTGTTTCAGCCACCGCACCGGCATTCGCACCAGGCGTGTTGGTCACAGCAATGCCGCGTTCACTAGCAGCTTGCAAATCAACGTTGTCATAGCCAACACCATGACGAGCGATAACCTTCAAATTTGGGAAGCGGTCCATGACTGCTCCGTCAACTGGATACATCATCAAGATGATACCAATAACCTCATCATCGCTTGCAAAATCCTCTGATGTTGCCTGTGGGTTTGAGACGATTTCTAACCCTGCTCGCTTCAATGGAGCAAGAGCGTTTTCATCAATCCCATCAAATACTAAAACTTTCGCCATGATTATCGAAACTCCCTTCTTACTTTGCCTGACCAAGTAATGCTTCAAGCTGATTTAACCGGTCTTCAAAGACGGCAAAGGCTTGATCTAAGTATGCACCTTCTGTCATATCAACGCCAGCCTTGGCGATAACTTCTAATGGACTCGCCGAGTTACCGGCCTTCAAATAGTCCTTATAGCGTTCCGCCTCACCCTTTTCCAAAATGTTTTGGGCCAGCGTTGTGGCAGCCGCTTCACCAGTGGCGTACTGGTAAACGTAGAAATTGTAATAGAAGTGTGGAATCCGTGACCATTCGTAAGCAATTTCTGGGTCCTTAGTCAAATCAGGACCATAGAACTTTGAATCCAAATCGCCATAGTAGGCAGCCATGGCTTCGGCTGTCAACGGTTGACCAGCAGCGTCCTGGTCATGAATCCAAGCTTCAAAATCAGCAAATTCCGTTTGACGGAAGACCGTCCCCTTAAAGCCATCTAAGTACTGGTTCAAAACATAAGCTTGGACCTTAGGGTCATCATAGGTCTTCAAAAGGTAATCCGTCAAGAGGGCTTCGTTAGTCGTTGAAGCAATTTCAGCCAAAAAGATTGGATAATCACCGTAGTGGTATGGCTGGTTGTGTCGAGTCAAATAAGAATGAACGGTGTGACCCATTTCGTGGACCAAAGTATAGACGTTATCCAGTGTATCCTGCCAATTCAGCAAGATATAAGGGTTGGTATCGTATGCCCCACCAGAGTAGGCCCCTGAGCGCTTTCCCTTGTTTTCGACAACGTCAATCCAGCGCTCAGCAAAGGCCTTCTTGACCACTTCCAGATAATCCTCGCCCAATGGTGCTAATGCCTTTAAGGCGATTGCCTTGGCATCTTCATAGGTAACAGGTAAATCCACATCATCCGTCAAGGAAACATACAAGTCGTATGAGTGAACCTCTTCCAAGCCCAAGACTTCCTTGCGCAAAGAAACGTAGCGATGCAAAAGCGGCAAGTTCTTTTCAACGCGGTCCGTCAAGGTATCATAAACGGCCGTTGGAATCTGATTTGACAGAACGGCTGCTTCCTTAGCGGATTGATAGTGGCGAGTCTTCGCCAAGAAGTTGTGCTTCTTAACCGTTGAGGACAAAGTGGAAGCAAAGGTATTCTTCAACGCCATATAAGCGTCGTAGAGTGTCGTAAAGGCCTGTTGACGGGTTGGCTGGTTCTTAGACCGCAGCATCACACCATAGAGGCCATTCGTTAATTCTTCAACTTCACCGTTTTCCGTTACAACATCACCAAAGTCCATGTCGGCGTTGTCGAGGGCCGAGAAGGTTTGTTCGGCCGATGACAAAACGGTTGAGGCACCCGCTAACAAAGCCTCTTGGTCTGCTGGCAGTGTGTGGGCCTTTTCCGAAAGCAAGACATCAAAGAAATGACGGTAAGGCACCAGTGCCTGATCTTCGAGATAAGCGGACAAAGTCTTTTCATCAATTGCCAAAACTTCTGGTTGGAAGAAGGCAGTTGCCTGGCTCACAGCGGCCAAAAGGTCCTGAGCTTGGGCATAAACACCGGCATAGTGGTTATTTGCCGTGTCTTCATCATATTTTTGATTGGCATAAACGTAAATCTTTTCAAATGACCGTTCGATTTGGAGGTCCGTTTCCAAACCGGCCAACAGGGTCTGGGCAGAATCACCAAGGTGACCGACATACTGGTCCAAGTCGACCAGGCTAGCCTTCAAAGCGGCAACCGCTTCTTCAAAGGCCTGGTCATCTGCAAAGACCGTGGTTAAATCCCAAGTCAGTTCCGTTGGCACTTCTTGTCGTTTGATTTGTCCCATATAGTTGTTGCCCAAGGCATTGGCTTGCTTCAGGCCCCCCTTTTCTGATATTTTACTCATTTTAACATAGCAATCTTAATCTGCGACAAATTGCAGAAGCTTTATCACTAAAATTTTGTTGTCTTGTAAGCAGATGACGCCGCTGGCTGCCAAATCAGCATATGTCGCTTTCAAAATTTTCTCGTGGTCTTGAAAACTGGGGTAAAAATACTGTCTTAATCGGGCACTAAGACTTTCCTCAAAAATCCAATGACTAAGTCCAACTCTTTCCAACAACAAGACAAGAACCAACCGAAAGTGCCAATTGGGGACTGCTAGGCCAAAGGCTTGCCCCAGTAAACACCAATCTGGCAGTTGATCAAGCCGATGCCCCCGTTCATAAAGATAGTTAATCAGGTCAACCTTGTCTGATTAACGATTAGTTGGCCGGTTAACTGCCTCCCTACTCGCTCGTCATTATCAGTACCATTAGCCACGCTGGACAAGACGACCCCAAAACCAGTCTGGCTTTCATACTGTAGTTTATGGAAGTCCGTTTTAGAAAAATTAAACCGAGTATCAAAACGTTTCTGCTTGGGCACATAAAAAAATAGTCGGCCGCCGTAGAGAAACCGACAAGTTAATTCGCCCGACAAACGTCGCTGATAGTAGGCCGGCCCCAAAACCCATAGGACCTCTAATCCGAGACTATGCATACCCTCATTGCGCTCTTGAAGGCGTTTTTTTCCAATGGGTGAACACTGGTATTCAATTGCCAAATCCGCCCCTCGCGGGCGTTTAACCAATAGATCCGGGCGCTGACTAATTTGACTTAAGACGGGTTCGACTACCACCTGATAGTCTTTTGCAAAATGTTGATACAGTGCCATCTTGCCTAAGAGATGATCGATTGTTTCGCCCTCCGTAAAAGAATGGCAGCCCTCTTGCACCTGATGAGCAAAGTGGGCCACATTTTGTTGGCCATGGCGAAGCACCACCGGCTTCTTGCAGGCCGGACAACGATAACTTTCGCTTCGATTGGCGAAGTTGGCAAAGCAATATTGGTTGGATGAATTAATCGCAAGTAACATAAAAAGGGCCTCTCAGTCAGTTAGACGAGAGAACCCTTTAAAATCATTTTTAATTAATCTAAACGCTTCTTTAACCAGTTTGAGAACCAAGTCAACAGCGTAATCACAATCATGTAAATCAGACCGATAATAGCCCAAACACGGAATCCTTGTGAGTTACGAGCAACAATCAATGTTCCCGTTTGTGTCAATTCCAAAATTCCGATAGCAGACAAGATTGACGTGTCCTTCAAAGTAATGATGAACTGGTTAACAAACGATGGCACCATAATCTTCAAACCTTGTGGCACCACGACCTTAGACATTGCCTTACCGTAAGGCAATCCCAATGAACGAGCAGCTTCCATCTGTCCTCGGTCAACGGCTTCAAAACCACCGCGAACAAAGGCACCGGTATAAGCACCCTCATTCAAAATCAGCGTCAACAAGCCGGCCGTAAAGGCAGGAATCTTCGTGCCAATAACACCTGGCAAACCAATATAAATGAAGAAGGCCAAGACCATCAGTGGCAAACCACGGAAAGCGTAAATAATCGTTGTGGATAACCCACGCAAGAACTTTGACTTAGCCACACCCATCAAACCAAGAACCAAGCCCCAAAGAGAAGCGAGGATAATACCGGCGACGGTCAACTCGATTGTTTGAACCAAACCATCGAAGAAGGCCTTCTTGTTTGAACGCAAGATACCCCAAGTAGAATTGTTATCTGCAGATGAACCCGTAAAGTTCTTCTGGTCTGATTTCAAATACTTATCAACAATCTTTTGATAAGAACCATCGGCCTTCATTTCCTTCAAGGTCTTGTTAAAATCAGCAATCAACTGTGGGTTTTGCCCCTTCTTAACGAAGAAGCCGTAACCACCGGCATTACCAGGGTTATTTGGATTCTTAACTTCCAAATCTAAGCCGTTTTTAATGGCGTACTGGATAACCGGCATGTCTTCAAAGGTTGCGGCACTGTTACCGTTGACAACATCGTTGTACATGGTATCAGTATCGTTAAAGTACTTAACCTTAAAGCCATACTTCTTCTGCAAAGACAAACCGTAGTTTGAGGCAGCCGTTCCAGACTTCAAGGCAACCGTCTTCCCCTTCAATTCGGATAATGACTTAATCTTTGAGCCCTTCTTGGTAATCCAAGCGACACCAGTCTTATAGTAAGGATCCGAAACATCATAGACTTGCTTCCGTTCGTCCGTGATGGCCATTCCGGCAATGATTCCATCTGCCTGGCCGTTAGCAACCATTTGGGCAGCGGCATTGAAAGACATTGGCTTCAATGTGTAGGTGAAGTGGTTTCTCTTGGCCACTTCCTTCAAAATATCTTGGTCAATACCGACGTACTCATTATTTTTGTCTTGGAAATCAAAGGGTGCATAAGTTGCATCCGTTGAGATGACATAATTGGGTTCAGCAGCATTTGCCTTCGTTCCAAAGGCAAAAAGCCCCAAGAAAAGCGTGAACGCCACCAAAATCGGCTTTACTCGTTGGTTGACCATTGTATTCATTCTTCCTATCTTTTCGTGTTAAGCGACCGATTGATCTTAGGCTTGCATTACCTTTGACAAGAAGGTTTGCAAACGCTCGTTCTTTGGTGCATTAAACACTTCTTCAGGCGTACCAGATTCTTGAATCTTACCAGATTCGAAGAAGACAACCCGGTCAGCCACTTGCTTGGCAAAGCCCATTTCGTGGGTAACAATAATCATCGTCATTCCTGACTTAGCCAAATCCTTCATAACATCCAAAACATCGCCAACCATTTCTGGATCCAAAGCTGATGTTGGCTCATCAAAGAGCATGATGTCCGGGTCCATTGCCAAAGCACGGGCAATGGCAACACGTTGCTTTTGTCCACCTGACAATGAATTAACTGATTTGTCAGCCTTATCTGACAGGCCAACAGTTGCTAACAATTCCTTACCACGCTTGTCTGCTTCTTCCTTTGTCATCTTGCCCAATTGAACAGGTGCCAAAGTAATGTTTTGCAAAACAGTGTAGTTGTTAAAGAGGTTAAAGTTTTGGAACACCATTCCGATGTTTTCGCGAACCTTATTAATATCAGTCTTTGGATCAGAGATGTCATAGCCATCAACTTCAACCAAACCAGAGTTTGGCATTTCCAACTGATTTAACATCCGCAAGAAGGTTGACTTTCCTGAACCAGAAGGCCCAATCATAACAACAACTTCGTTGGCCATCACGTCCAAAGAGATGTCACGCAAAACGTGGTTATCGCCATATGACTTGTTAACCTTGTCTACGTGTACTTTCACTTGCTTTTCTTCACTCATGCTCGTGTCCTTTTTTCAACCCAGTTACTCAACCATGTAAGTAACGTAATTACAATTAAGTATATCACAGCGATAATTGCCCAGACACGGAATCCCTGGGAATTCCGAGTAACAATCAATGTACCAGTCTGTGTCAATTCCAAAATACCAATAGCAGACAAGATTGACGTGTCCTTCAAGGTAATAATAAATTGGTTAATAAAACTTGGAATCATTAACTTCAAACCTTGCGGAATAATAACCTTACGCATGGCCTTTGAATGAGAAAGTCCCAATGAACGGGCAGCTTCCATCTGACCACCGTCAACAGAATTAAAACCACCACGAACGAAGGCCCCTGTATAAGCACCTTCATTTAAAATCAGTGTCAAAACACCGGCTGTAAAGGCAGGAATCTTCACGCCAATCACACCAGGCAAACCGATATAGATGAAGAAGGCCAAAACCATCATTGGCATTCCACGGAAGATATAGATAATCGTTGTTGACAAGCCACGCAAAAACTTTGACTTTGCCACACCCATGACACCCAAGAACAAGCCCCAGATAGTTGCCAGGATAATTCCAACAATCGTCAAGTAAAGTGTTTCCTTCAAGCCAGTCCAGAAAGCTGATGAGTTTGAACGCAAGATACCAAAGACGGAGTTGTTGTCAGAAGCTGAACCAGTAAAGGTTGATGCCTTCGCATCCAAGTACTTGTTGACGATTTTGTCGTAAGTACCATCCTTCTTGATGGCAGCA
This sequence comes from Fructobacillus tropaeoli, assembly GCF_016860625.1. Classification (NCBI taxonomy): domain Bacteria; kingdom Bacillati; phylum Bacillota; class Bacilli; order Lactobacillales; family Lactobacillaceae; genus Fructobacillus; species Fructobacillus tropaeoli. Next base: position 219,157 of record NZ_BOJU01000004.1, on the reverse strand, counting down.
AAGCCCTTGTCAAAGGCAGCCAACAAAGCAGCGTTAGCACCCTTCTTAACGGCAAAGCCATAGTCACCGGCGTTAAATGGATCCTTAGGGTTTTGAACCTTCAATTCTGTTCCGTTCTTAACGGCGTACTGCAAAACTGGCAGATCACCGAACGTAGCGGCTGTGTTCCCGTTAATCACATCACGGTATGAAGTATCGGAATCAGAGAAGTAAGTAATCTTGAAACCATACTTTGATTGGATTGATTCGGCATACTGTGCACCGGCAGTTCCAGTCTTCAAAGCAACCGTCTTGCCCTTCAAATCAGACAAAGACTTGATCTTTGAATTTTTGGCAGTTGCCCAACCAATTCCACTACGGTAGTAAGGGGTTGAAAAATCAAAAACCTGACGGCGGGCGTCAGTAATTGACATTCCAGCAATCACCCCATCGGCCTGATCAGAAGCAACGGCCTGGGTAGCGGCGTTAAAGGACATTGGCTTTAATTCATATGTAAATCCTTCACGCTTGGCGATGGTGGCCAAGATGTCTTGGTCAATTCCAACGTACTTGTTATTCTTGTCTTGGAAATCAAAGGGTGCGTAAGTAGCATCCGTGGCGATAATGTAGTGGGGTTCGCTGGCCGAAGCTGGCTTTTGGCTTGCCACACCAAAGGCCAGGAAGGCTGCCACTGCAGTCACCAAAGTCATTAGTACTTTTTTCATAATAACCTCTTTTTCATAATGTTCCTATTATATCAAAAACTAACAGAGCATTTACTGACAATGTTAGTTTTTATTACGTTAGTGGTCTAGTCCGAAAGGGGGAATGGAGTCTGCTATAATAGACTTCATGACTAATTGGATTACCCAAACAATCGAACCGTGGATGCCAAAGGGCGCTTTAAAGGCCAAGGACGACTATGCCAAAATCGCTCAAGCAAGCGGTTTCTCTCGCCTTCCTCTTGAACGCTATAACGATCAGCGTTTTTCAAAAACCGAACGTCAAAAGCGAATCGAGGAGGCACTCAAGCTGATTGTACCAGGTGATACCGTGGTCCATCAATTCCCAACTTACATGAGTGCTGATTTTGAAGCCGAATGGTTGACAGCTATTAAAGACAAAAAAGCCAATTATGTCTTATTAATTCACGACTTTGAACCATTCCGAGTAACAAAAGCTAACCCGACGGAATTCACTCTAGCCCAAAAAGCCGACCTCATCATCACCCATTCAGAGGCGATGAGCCAATACTTAGCAAAAATGGGTGTTAACAAAAAAACGATTGTCCAACCCCTTTTTGACTATTTGGGACCAAATCCGCCCCTAGCCAGTTACCAAAAAATTCTAAATTATGCCGGCACTTGGCAAAAGGCCCCCTGGCTACAAGATTATCAAGGACCGGCGCTGAAGCTTTTTGGTAATCGGCCTAAGAAGTGGCGCGATTGGCAAACACCAGCAGACATCGAATGGACCGGCAACTTCGAACCAGACGATATTCAAAACCACTTGGACAGCGGGTTTGGCTTACTTTGGGATAGCGATTTCGATACCCTCCACTATCAAAGCTACACGAAAATCAATGCGCCACATAAGGCCAGCCTCTACCTCAAGGCTGGCCTGCCCCTCATCGCCTGGCAAGAAAGCCATATCGGCCGGTTGATTGACCGCTACCAAATCGGTTTCACCATCAACGATTTGGATGAACTGGAAGACCTGATGAAAACCTTGACGGCCGACCAGTATCAAAGCTGGCAGGCTAATCTCTTGCCACTGCGAGAACAGGTTAGCGAAGGATTCTTTACTAAAACAACGCTTGAGGCTGTCACTGATTTCTTCCATAGAAGTTAACTGATTGCATTAGCACATAGAAAAAGCACCGCGAAGCGACCAAATTTACTTGGTCGTCCGCAGTGCTCTTTTTTATACACCAAAGATTTTAGCAACTTGCGCTTGAACCTTGTTCAAGTAAGTTTCCTGATCAGCTTCAGATTGAGCAAACTTTTCGTCGTCAACCTTTTGGCCATCAAGGATCAATGCATCAGCCATCATGGCTGTTGCGTCGGCGTAATCCTGGTAAGCCTTCGCCAACGTCTTGTGAGCACCCATAAAACGAACGGGTACGGTCAAGGCGGCTAAAGTCTTAGCGTTTTCTTGGTAAACAGCCACAGCATCATCAAATTCCGCCTTTACTTCGGCAAAATCAGCCTTGGGCATGTCAGCGACTGCTGATTCTTGCTTAGCTGAATCTAATTTGACGAAAAATGGTGAAACGTGGTCAGCTGTCTCCTGTGTCTTTGTCAAGACATCTTGGAGTGCTTGGAGATAATACTGTAATTGCTTGGGGTTAAATTTTGCCACTATGCTTTATCCTTTATTGAAAAATTGTCGTTGCACCCATTTTACCAGTTCGACAATCACAATGATAGAGAAAGCTGCTAGGACAACGGTCAACCACTGGTGACTATCAAGGTAAGTCACGTGGAAGATTGGGTTCAATGGCTTGATAAAGACAACGGCCATCATAGCAAAGAGTGAGAAGACCAAGGCCCAGTTGAAGAACTTGTTGGCAAAGGCCTGTGGTCCCAACTCCGATTGGTAAACGCTCTTAACGTTAATGGCATTAAACATTTGCATCAATCCTAAGGTCATAAAGGCCATCGTCAAGGCATCCCCGTGAATCAATTCTGATCCTTGGTGCTCTGGGAAGGCCAAGGCAATGCCATAAACTGCCAAAACAAGGATGGCCTGCATCGTTCCCTGCCAGATAATAGCTGGGCCGACCCCACCAGACAAGAAGTTAGCGGTCTTACCACGTGGCTTCTGTGACATCACGCCCTTTTGAGCTGGTTCCAGTCCCAAGGCAATAGCTGGCAAGGTATCCGTTACTAAGTTAATCCACAAGATCATCACGGGTGCGAGCACTTCCCAACCAAGCAACGTCATCATAAAGATGGCAATCACTTCGGCCAAGTTTGATGCCAGCAAGTATTGTAAGGCCTTTTGAATATTGGCAAAGACCTTCCGGCCTTCCTTTACGGCCGCAACAATCGTGGAGAAGTTATCATCGGCCAAAACCATGTCGGCCGCTTCCTTAGAAACTTCCGTTCCAGTAATTCCCATGGCCACCCCGATATCGGCAGTCTTCAAGGCTGGCGCATCGTTGACACCGTCTCCAGTCATGGCCACGACCTTGCCCTTACCCTGCCAAGCCTGAACAATCTTAACCTTGTGGGCTGGTGCCACTCGGGCATAGACACGAACATCCTTAACTCGGTCTTGGAAGTCTTCTTCCGGCATTTCATCCAATTCCGCACCTGTCATCACGGCCTTGGTACGGTCATCTTCATCCGTTAAGATGCCCAAACGACCGGCAATCGCAGCGGCGGTCTTAGGATGGTCACCCGTAATCATAATTGGTTGGATGCCAGCCTTCTTGGCTTCAGCAACGGCGCCCTTAACTTCAGGACGTTCCGGATCGATCATGGCGATTAAGCCAACCAAGATTAAGTCCTTTTCCACATCATCAGCTTGCGGATTGTCTGGCACTGCTGCCAAATCCTTGTAGGCAAAAGCCAAGACACGGAGGGCCTGATCGGCTAACTCAGCGTTGATGTCTTGGTACTTGGCCAAATCAGCATCGGTCACGGGCCTGATTTCACCGTGGTCTAAGACCTGGCTGACGCGAGCCAAAATCGAATCTGGTGCCCCCTTAACCGTTGCTTCAAAACCACTAGCAACCGGGTGAATCGTTGTCATCAACTTTCGTTCGGAGTCGAACGGAATTTCACTGACACGTGGCATTTGAGCAAGCGTGTCCTTGTAAGCCGGACGGTACTTCTTATTAAAGGCAATCAAGGCAGTTTCGGTTGGATCACCCAGCAAGCCGTCATCGATTTCCTTCGTATCGTTATTCAAAGCCAGCAAGTCGGCCAACTTCAGCAAATCAGGGTTCACCTGGTCGGCCTCGAAAGGATTTTCAGCCTTCAAATCAACGATTTCCCCATCCAAGACCAACTTTTCAACGGTCATCTTGTTTTGGGTCAAGGTTCCAGTCTTATCGGAACCAATGATATCCGTTGATCCCAAAGTTTCAACGGCAGGCAACTTCCGAACCAAGGCGGCCTTCTTGGCCATTCGGGCTGTTCCCAAGGCCAGAGTAACCGTGACGATGGCTGGCAACCCTTCAGGAATGGCAGCCACGGCCAAGGAAATCGAAGTCAAAATCAAGTCAATTACTTTAGCATCTTGGGTAAAGTAACCAACCACGAAGGTCAAGGTTGCAATCGCCAAGATCAGGTAAGTCAAAATCCGACCCAACTGTGCCAAATTTTCCTGCAATGGTGACTTGGTTTCATCTGTTGACTGCAGTGATTCCGCAATCTGACCGACCTGAGTCTGCATTCCGGTCGCAATCACGATACCAGTTGCCTTTCCATAGGTCACGTTGGCGTTCATAAAGGCCAAGTTCGCTTGGTCACCCAACGGCAAGTTGTCACCGGTCAAAACGGCATCCGTCTTTTCCACCGGCACTGATTCACCGGTCAATGTTGATTCTTCCACCTGTAGGTTGGCAACAGAAACTAAACGCAAATCGGCTGGGACAACATCCCCAGCTTCCAAATACACAAGGTCACCCACGACCAAATCAGGGGCAAGCACTTCCTGGTCGCGACCAGCACGGACAACTCTAGCCTTTGGTGTTGCCAAAGCCTTCAAGGCTTCGATAGCTCCTTCAGCCTTGCTTTCTTGGAAGACACCGAAGACCGCGTTAATAATCACGATAGCCAAAATAAAGGCAGCATCGGTTGTTTCCCCCGTAAAGGCAGCCACTAGGGCGGCGGCCAACAGGATACCAATCATCAAGTCCTTAAATTGGTCGACAAACTTTTGAAAAAGGCTACGCTTTTTCTTAGCGACCAGGGCGTTTGGACCATCCTTTGCCAAGCGTTCTTGGACTTGTTCTTCGGTTAAACCAGTTTGCACATTGGTTTTGAGCTCGCTGGTCAAATCAGTGACATCAATTTGATACGGTTGTTTTGCCACAATTCTCTCCTTTTCTGACTACTCTCTTTTTTATCTGGTCTGGGTAAAAGAAAAAAGACCCATACCAAACGCAAAAAAGCGTTATGGTATGAGTCTCACTGTTTAAGGCTGAGCCGGTGCAATAAAGCTTGCACGATATAAAACACTACTGTTTTGCTTTGACGGTTATCAGCCACGAACATTTCGTCAGTTACTCCCTCAGAAATTTTATTATGTCTTTAGTATAACAGAATTTTTACAGCTGTATAGTGCTTTTTGGTATTTCTAAATGAATTAAAAAAATTAGAACAACGAGGTCCTTCCGACCGGCAATTAATCGCATTTTGCCGACAACAACAAGTAGGATAAAATAGGAAATAATTGCAAATCAGCCAAGCATTCGCTTGAACAAAAATCTATGGTCAAAAAGCAGATTTTTCCCGTCCAATTAAGCGAAACAATCAAAGCACAGTTAGCACCGCTGATTTTTCATTTCTACACTCGGTAATTCAAAAGCAATCATTTAATAAGGAAAATAAATGGCAAAAACAAGTATTATGTGGTTTCGCAGGGACCTGCGACTGACCGATAACCAGGCGCTGCATGCCGCCATACAAAATAGCGACCAGGTCATCTTCATTTTTATCATTGACCCACAACAAGTCCAAAATAATGCAAGCGTTAACCAGAGCGCCTTCTTTGCTAGTGTCTTACATTTTAAAGAGACCCTTGCCGAAGACAATATCACTCTCTCAATCCAAAATGGTTCGGTGACCGATGTTATTACAGAAATCAAAGAAGCAGTTCCCTCCATCAGCGACATCTACCTCAATTTCGATGAGCGTGGTTACGGTCGCAAAAGGGACCAGCAAACCATCCGCTACCTCTCACAAGAACTCGGTATCGTCGCTCACCCCTTTTTGGACTTTACCTTGACCAGCGCCTCTTCAATCAAAAAACAGGACGGAAGCGCCTACCAAATCTTTACTCCTTACTATAAAAAGTGGTTACCTTCTAAAAAAGACCAGCCATTGCCGGTTCTAGCCAGCACTGCAATTCGTAATAAACAGGTGGCGAAACCTTTCGAGGACCGCATTGATGACCTAAGAAAATTAATCAATCCCAACCACAGCTATGCCTACCAGGACAGTCTTGGTGAGCAGCAAGCAAGCAGCACTTTAGAGGACTTTGTCTCTAATAAATTAGCCGACTACAACCAAAACCGAGATATTCCAGCGCTGGATGGTACCAGCCATTTATCACGGTACTTAAGAACTGGTGAAATTTCCATCCGAACGGTTTACGATGCGGTCAACCGCCAACCTGATAGTCTGGGAAAAGAGACTTTTATCAAGGAACTCTGCTGGCGCGACTTTTATAATATGATTTACACCGTTTACCCTGACCAAAAGGACCAGGCTATTAACACGAAGTTCCAAAGCATTCCCTGGATTAACGACGAGGCCCAGTTTGAAGCCTGGAAAAACGGCACGACCGGCTTTCCTATTATCGATGCGGCCATGCAGCAGTTGAACCAAACCGGTTGGCTCCATAACCGTTTGCGCATGATTGTTGCTTCCTTTTTAACCAAGGACTTACTGATTAATTGGACATGGGGCGAGCAATACTTTCAAGAAAAACTAGTCGACTATGACCCCGCTAGCAATATCGGTGGCTGGCAGTGGGCTGCCTCAACCGGCACGGACAGCGTTCCTTACTTTCGAATCTTTAATCCATTTACCCAGGCCGAAAAATTTGATCCGGATGCCAAGTTTATTAAGCAATACATCCCCGCCCTCGCTGATTTGCCAGCCGATAAAATTCACCATATCGACCGCCTGAGCGAAGCCGACCAGCAACAATACCAGGTAATTCTTGGAAAAGATTATCCAAAACCAATCGTCGACCATGCCCTTGCCCGCAAACGGGCAATCGCTAGCTATAAGAATTTAAACGCATAAAAAAGAAGGAACTTTACTGTAAGTTCCTTCTTTTTTTTCGTTCAATCAATTACTATAAAAAATCAGCTTAGCTTTCTGCACCAATCTTCTTACTAAAGATAATTCCGAATCCTAAGAAGCCCAAAGAAATCGACAGAATCAAATAAATGGCAAAAATCATGTCCCAAGAATGGAATTGGTTAATTAAGTAACCAGAGGCAATTGGCCCAATTGCAGCCGACAAGTAACCGGCTGACTGAGCGGTTCCCGATAATTCGGCCGTTTGTTCAAAGCGAACAGTCTTCTGTTGGAAAAAGACAATACTTAAGGTAAAGGCAGACGCTGTCCCCATTCCAGACAGAGCTGACCAAAGGGCGTTCAAGAAAAAGCTATGAGTAGGGAAAAGCATGCCAAAAGTTGCCACTGAAACAGCAATAGCACTAAATAACGCCATCCCAATCATCCCTGGCTTCCGCTTGGCAATCATTGGGGTCACAATGGCCATTGGATTCCCAAAAATCTGGAAAAAAGTAGCCAAGACGCCGGATGTTGTTGCCACAAAACCATGGTCAATCCAATATTTTGGCATCCAAGTCATTAATGAGTAGGCCAACAATGACTGAATTCCAAAGAACAACGTAATCAACCAGGTTACGCGATAATTTTTGACCGAAAAATCACCTTCAGCTTCTTCTTCGCTTTCCAGCTGATGGTTAGTTTGTGGTAATTGCTTAAAAGCACTTCCCCATACGATCAACGTTAAGACCGTTAAGACAGCAAAAACCATCATAGTTGTGGAAAAATTTGTTGCCTTTAAAATTGGTACCACCGTTGCTGTCCCGATACCAGAAAAGAGTGTCATCATCGCTGGGTAAATTCCTGTCAATAAAGCACTTTGCTTTGGAAAATACTCCTGAATAATACTTGGTAACAAAACGTTCCCACCGGACAGACCAATCCCAATTAAAATCATCCCCACAAAGAGCAAAATCGGATTCGTAATGACCCGAATAGCTACTCCAACCGTTAATAGTAACAGAGAATAGAATAAGACTTGCGGATTCCCAGCACGCACGCCCCATTTCCCAATTGCTGGTGATACTAAGGCAAACATCAAAACTGGAATCGTGGTGAGCCAGCCACTCACGCTGGTTGGCAAACCTAAAATGGTATGTAATTGAGGCAAAATTGGTGGCAAAATCGTAATTGGCAAACGTAAGTCAGCACCAATTAAAATGATGCCGAGTCCGGCTAACAAATAAACTCTTTTTTTCAAAAATCAGTTCCTCACATTCTATAAAATCGCACAAAAAAGGTCGCTAACGCGACCAGAGCAAACTTTGCTTCTTTCGTATATTTTTATCTTAACCCCAAAATTGATATACGTATAATACTTATTAAGCTGATTTTCATGCCTTTTAGGCATTTTTGACCAATTGAATAAATTCCTGAGCAGTTGGATTTAAAATACGGTCCTTCTTCCAGACCAGCATTCGGTCATTTTCCAACCGTGGCTCTAAAGGAATAAACTTTGTCCCATCCGTATTTTCATTGCTGGCCCCCTCGATTGCCAAAGCAACGCCAACCCCTTCTCGAACCAGTGGCAAGACATTAAAGAGCAAGTTGTACATGCCAATAATATTCATCTTCTCGGGATCAAACTGGCCCCACTGATAAAAACTCTCTTGCACTGCATCCCGCTTGGCGCCAATGATTGGCAAAGGTAAAAGATCGGCGGGTGTCACAGACTTTTTATCGGCTAGCGAACTCTGCGAGGCAACCACAATCCCCAAGGCTTCCGTACCGGGTAACTTGACCACGTTAAAATCAGCCTGGTCGAGAGTTAAAGGACCAACCATAAAGGCCAAATCAAGCAGCCCCTTCTCAAGTTTGTCCAGGAGATCATTTCCATTGCCACTATAAAGTTCAAAGGTCACCCGGTCGTGTTTTTTTCGCATGGTCTTCATAATTTTAGCCAAAAAAGTTGAGTTATCCGACTCAATACAACCGATGGTGACCTTTCCAGTTAGTTCCCGGTCCTGATAGGTTGCAAATTCTTGCTCGGTTTTTTGATCCAAAGCAACCAACTCTTCCGCCTTGGCCTTCAAAAACCGGCCCGAATCAGTCAGCGTCAGCTTTTTATTATCACGGATAAACAAATTAGTTTGCAAACGTTCCTCAAAGGCGTGAATTTGCCGGCTTAATGTTGGTTGCGTGATATGTAAATCAGCAGCGGCCTGGGTAATATTTTGTGTCTCGGCCACTTTTAAAAAATATTGTAATAAGCGAATTTCCATCCGTCACTCCTTCAGAATTCATCGATAGTCATATAGGACGATTCCTTTAATCAGCACTAAATTCGAGTAACCTAGCATACCCTTAATGAGCTAAATCACCCATGATTTTTCGAACAACTGCTTCTTGGCCAAGGCTTGGGTCAATGACCCTTTCACCTGTAACCTGTAATAAATCATGGGGTCGAAACCACTTTGCTAAATCAACTTCATCAAAACCTGGGTTCATTTTTTCTTGATGACGTTTAACAGTTTCCTCAAATGGCAAATCATAATAATAGATAAAGCTTTGGTCAGCCTGGTCAATCATTTCGAACAGCATTTGGCCATATTTTGAAGCTGGGAGAATCCCTTCGATAATTGTATACCGACAATTTTTAATCCCAAACAAAGCCATCTCCTTGATTAGATCAATTGATAGATTTTTGGGTGTATCCTTTACTCGTAACATTGTCCGCCGGACATAATCCTGCGGAATTAATAAATTATTTTCACCAAGTTGTTCATGTAAAGCGTTCGCAGTGACCGTTTTGCCACTACCCGAATTTCCTCGAATCACGATTAGATTTCCCATTTATGTCCCCCCACCATCACCTCATTGCTACTACTATATCAATAAATCAAAAGCCACATTCAAATGCTACGCCGGCCCGTATAAAACACCGAAACCTCAACCTAATTGTTTCAATGAAATCAGTAACATCTTTGATATAATAATTCTAAACAAAGCCTGATTTGGCACTTTTATTAAAATTTTTATCATTTTTGTTGACAAGGAAGCTAACATCTTGTAATATAGACACATCATATCAAACAAGTTGATCAGGAAAGTAAAAAGTAACTTTAGCCTAGAGACTTACCGGTTGGTGCAAGGTAAGGTAAAGAAGCTTTTGAAAATGACCTGTGATTGGCAACTACGAATCGGTTTACCGTTAGTAGTTGACGGATTGGCCCTCGTTACTTGGGCACACCATTCGGCTAGGATCATTCCCCGGGGCCCGATGGTTAGTGAGCAGCCTGAAGGTAACTTTGGGCAAAAACTCAGAATGGTAACGCGAAAGTCGCTTCTGTCTTAAATCTTAAAGATAGAAGTGGCTTTTTTTGTTGCTAAAATTAAAATAAAGATACAAGGACAAAAAGGAGATAATAACAAGAAAATGTCAAAAAAAGGTTGGTTGATTTCCGGTATCGCAGTTGTTGCTGTCGCAGCACTAGCTTACGTCAGCTTTGGTAATCACGGTACAAGCAGTAATAAAACGGTGACAGTCGGCATTATGTCAGCGAACAAAGATGACGATGATATTTGGAAGAGTGTTGCTCAAACGGCCAAGGATAAGTACGGTGTGACGATTAAGTTCAAGCAGTTCTCCGATTACTCACAGCCAAACAAGGCTTTGCAAAACGGCGACATTGATTTGAACTCTTTCCAGCACTACGCCTTCCTGGATGCCTATAACAAGAAGAACGGCAACGAATTAACCTCAATTGGTGAAACGGCCATTAGCCCAATCCGCCTATATTCCAACTCATACAAGAACGTCAGCGACTTTAAGGATGGCGACACCATCGTCATTCCAAATGACCCATCAAACGAAAGTCGGGCCCTTTACCTCTTGAAGTACGCTGGATTAATTGAGTTGAAATCAGGATTAACGCTGGCAACAACGAAGGACATCACTTCAAATCCAAAGAATTTGAAGATTAAGGAAGTTTCAGCCGATCAAACCGCTCGTAACCTTCCAGATGTTCAGGGGGCCGTCATCAATGGTAATTATGCACAGTCAGCTGGCCTAAAGTACCAAGATGCCATCTTCGTGGAACCTTTGAACAAAGATTCACACCAGTGGGTCAACATCATCGTTGCCCAAAAGAAGAACAAGAACAAGAAGATTTACCAAGACGTCGTTAAGGCTTACCAAACAAACAAGACCAAGCAATTGATCAAGGAAAAGTATGGTGAATCAGAAGTCGCCGCTTGGGACAAGCAATTTAATTAAAGTGATTGAGTAACATAGGAAAGAGAGAAAGATATTATGAGTGCAAAAAAGACGATTATTGGAATTGTAGCCGCCGCAGCCATTGTTGGAATTGGTTATTTCAGCTTCTTCAACCACGGTAGCCAAGACGACAAGGTGGTTAAGATTGGTGTCATGAACGGTGACAAATCAGAAGACCAGATCTGGGCAGAAGCAGCCAAGACTGCCAAGGATAAGTATGGTATTACTTTGAAGACCGTTAAGTTCTCTGATTACTCACAGCCAAACAAGGCCTTAAGCAACCACGACATCGACTTGAACGCCTTTCAAAACTACCCATTCTTGGAAAACTGGAACAAGGCTAACAAGACAGACATCGTTTCAATCGGTGACACTTGGACTACACCATTGCGTGTCTACTCAGACAAGTACAAGTCAATCAAGGACATCCCTGATGGTAGCCAAATCGCCGTTGCCAATGATGTTACCAACGAAAACCGTGGTATTCACCTCTTGGCTGAAGCTGGTTTGATTAAGGTGAAGGACACGAACAAGGCTACACCAAACGACATCACTTCAAACCCTAAGAACTTGAAGATTGTGCCAGTTGATGCTTCACAGACTGCAACTTCATTGAAGGATCCTAAGTTTGCCGGTGCTGTGATTAACACGAACTTTGCTAAGTCAGCAGGAATCGACTTCAACACTGCCATCTATGTTGAAGGTTTGAACAAGAACACGACTCAATTCTTCAACTTCGTTGCGGCTAACAAGTCTGACAAGGATAAGAAGATTTACAAGGATGTTGTGAAGTCAATCCAAACTGCTAAGACCAAGGAATTGGTTAAGAAGAACTACGACGGTGCCGAAATCACTGTTTGGGATTACAAGAAGTAATTCAACCATGCGGGCTTGCCCCGCGTACATATTTAATCACCACCACGAAAGGAAAAATTACTCATGTCAAATCGTAAAGAAGAATACCTCACTTTCTTAAAAGAATTGATTGCCCTCCCCAGTGTTTCAGCAAAACACGAAAAGTTGCCCGAAACAGCTGCCCTGCTAGGTCAAGCATTGGAAAAACTTGGTGGCCAAGTCGAAATCGACGACAGTTACTTTGCCCCACTGGTCATTGCGCACTTTAACAGTAACCAAGCCGGTGCCAAGAATCTCATTATCTACAACCACTACGATGTGCAACCAGCTGAACCCTTTAACCTTTGGGACCAAGACCCTTGGACTTTGACTGAAAAGGACGGTCACCTAATTGGTCGCGGTGTCGATGACGATAAGGGAAATATCACGGCCCGTTTCACGGCCTTAGCCGAATACCTGGACGAAAACGATGGCCAATTGCCCGTCAACATTACCTTCCTAATTGAAGGATCTGAGGAAACCGCCTCACAACACTTGGATGACTACTTAGCCAAGCATCCAGAACTGAAAGCTGATTTAATCATCTGGGAGTCCGGTAATAAAGACGATCAGGGACAAATCGAACTTGGTGGTGGTAATAAGGGAATCGTGACCTTCGATGTGACGGCCAAGACAGCCGGCATCGACCTCCACTCCTCATTAGCAACCGTTGTTGATTCCGCTGCCTGGCGCTTAAGCCAAGGGTTAGCAACCCTTTTTGATCCAAAGACGGGCCGCATTCAAGTCCCTAACTTCTATGAAGACGTCATCGCCCCTAACCAGCGAGAGAAGGACTTGGTTGCTGCTTTGCCCGGCACCAAGGAAGAGTTTATCAAGGGACATCAAATCACTGCCCCACTGTTAACCGACAAGCGTGGTGACGATTGGAAGGAAGCCCTCTACTTCGAACCAAGTATTAATATTGAGGGTATCTCCTCTGGCTACGAAGATCAGGGTGTCAAGACAGTGCTACCAGCGGAAGCAACCGCTAAGTTGGAAGCCCGTCTGGTTCCCGGCATGGGCCCAGACAAGACCTTAAAGCAGATTCAAGACTATTTGGCCGACCAGGGCTTTTCTGATTTAACAGTGACAAAGACCCTTGGCCAACCAGGCTACCGATCAGATATGTCAGATCCTGAAATCAAAAAGGTTATCGACCTGGCTAAGGACTTTTACCCCGGTGAACCCGTTGTTTCCCCAACCTCACCAGGAACCGGCCCAATGGCCTATGTCAACAATGCTATCAAGGCTCCCATTATTTCTTTGGGTGTCGGCTACCAAGGCGCCTTAGACCATGCACCAAATGAGAACATTCGCCTGACTGATTACGAAGACAACATAAAGTTTGTTAAACTAATCATTGGTAGCTATGCTAATCACTAGTAGCAAACAGAAAGGAAAGTGCGCAAGCACCAGAATTTATCAATGACGAATCCAATTATTTCTTTAAAAAATATTGATGTGACCTTCCAACAAAAGAAGCGAACGATTGAAGCGGTTAAAAACGTTTCTATCGACGTGAACCGTGGCGACGTCTTCGGAATTGTTGGTTATTCCGGCGCCGGTAAGTCAACTTTGGTCCGGGTCATTAACCTGCTCCAGGTCCCAACGAGTGGCCAGGTCATCGTGAATGGTGAAACCTTCTTTGACGGCCAAGGCGCTGGCAAGACCGGTGTGCAAATTAAGCCAAATGAGCTTCGCGACCGCCGTCGTAAGATTGGGATGATTTTCCAACACTTTAACTTGCTCAACGAGCGTACGGTCGCCGAAAACGTGGCCTTTGCCCTCCAGCACAGCCCATTGAAGGCCGATGAAAAGAAGACTAAGGTTGCTGAACTGCTTGAATTAGTTGAATTAACTGATCGAGCAGAACAATACCCTTCTCAACTTTCAGGTGGTCAGAAGCAGCGTGTCGCCATCGCCCGCGCCTTGGCCAATGACCCTGAAATTCTGATTTCCGATGAAGCAACCTCTGCCTTGGATCCAAAGACGACCAACCAAATTTTGGCCCTTTTGAAGAAGTTAAATCAGCAGTACAACTTGACCATTCTTTTGATTACCCACGAAATGGACGCGGTCAAGGAAGTCGCTAACAAGGTCGCTGTGATGCAAGATGGGCAGGTCCTAGAAGAAGGTTCAACTTTGGACATCTTCACCAAGCCACAGGCCGCCTTAACTAAGGAATTTATCGAAACGGCCACAAACCAGGATAAGGCTTTGGCAACAATTGCTGAATCAGACGCCATTACGTCCCTAAGCGACAACGAGGTCTTTGCTCGTTTGACTTACTCTGGTAACAGCACAAATGAACCATTGATTACCACCCTTTATCAGAAGTATGAAGTTGTCGCCAACATCTTGTACGGTAACGTTGAGATTCTACAAGGAACAGAAGTTGGTTCCCTGTTGGTCATCCTCTCAGGCTCAGCCGATGGTTTGGCCGCCGGCTTGCAGTCCTTAAAAGACCAAGGCGTTACTGTTGATATCTTGAAAGGAAAGCAAGCATGAGTAATTGGTTTTCACAAACATTTCCAAACGTCGTTTATCAAGGCTGGTCCGGTGATACCGGTTGGCTAACTGCGATTAACCAAACAATCTTTATGACCTTCTGGTCCGCTATCTTCGGTGGTCTTTTGGGCTTAATTTTTGGCTTTGGCCTTGTTGTCACAAGCCCTCGTGGTATTACCCCAAACAAAGTCCTCTTCTGGATCTTTGATAAGATTGTTTCGATTTTCCGAGCAATTCCGTTCATTATCCTCTTGGCCTTCATTGCTCCCGTCACCAAGACCATTGTTGGAACGCAAATCGGTTCTACTGCCGCTTTGGTGCCATTGTCATTGGGAGTCTTCCCCTTCTATGCCCGTCAGGTTCAGGTTGCCTTGACCGAAGTTGATTCCGGGATTGTCGAAGCCGCTCAAGCAGTTGGGGCTTCCTTCACCGAAATCGTCTTTGGTGTCTACCTCCGCGAAGGTCGGTCAGAATTGATTCGTGTGTCAACAGTGACACTGATTTCCTTGATTGGGTTAACAGCCATGGCCGGTGCCATTGGTGCTGGTGGTCTGGGAAACATGGCCATCGCTTACGGTTACAACCGTTTTGCCAATGATACAACCCTGGTGGCCACTTTCTTGGTTCTCGTCCTCGTCTTGATTGTCCAAGTCGTGGGTGACTATCTAGCAAAGCGCTATAATCACAAATAAAAAATCAGTACAAAAGAAGCTCAACACAATGTGTTGAGCTCCTTTTTTGTCAAACTATTAATTAGCGAGTCAATTGGAATTCGAAGCGATCACCAACGTAGTATGAGCGAACATATTCAAAGGGGTGGTCCTCCTGGTCATATGAAACCTGACGGACGGCCAAAATTGGATCGCCACGCTTGATTTGCAAGAAATCAGCTTGTCGCTCCGTTGCCAGCGCCGCTGTGACCGTTTGCTCGGCCCGCCCTGGCTGAATACCGGCCTGGATTAAAGTGGCGTAGAGCGACTCTGTCAGGCTTGAACGAGTAAAGTTATTCACCAGCTTCACAGGTAAGGTCGTCTGTTCCAGCAAGATTGGCTCATCATCACCCAAACGCAAGCGTTCCATCACCAAAACTTCGTCCTCTGGTTTGAGTTGCAAGTGCTCCAACTCCGAAACGGATGGGGTCGTCACCTTATAAGAAACGGTTACGGTCTGGGCCTCCCGGCCTGATTTTTTCATCAACTCCGTAAAGGAAGTCACACCGAGCGCGCGTTCTGAAACCTTTTTCTCAGCCACATAGGTCCCGGATCCAACACGGCGTTCCAAGATGCCTTCATCGACCAAGGTTTGAATCGCCTGACGCAGGGTCATCCGGGAAACGTGAAAGGATTCGGCCAAGTCACGTTCGGCCGGAAGGCGTTTATTCGTCCCCCATTCGCCAGCTGCAATGCGCTGACGAATCTCATTATGAATCTCAATATAGCGTGGTATAGCCATAATTATTGCCGCTCCTGACTGTCATTATTGGTTGAAAACTAGGATAACTTGCTAGTATCTCTTTTCTCATTATAATTGGTCTAGGCAGATATTTCAAATCAGTCATCTTTTTTTACCAAATTTTTGATTCCCCTCAACCCATCTAACTTTTATAGAATTCATTGAAAAAAATTCCAGAAAAATTCTAAAAACCCCTTGCAAAATGAGAGAAAAGCGGGTAATATATATCAAGTAATTGCCCCTTAGCCAAGCGGTAAGGCGGTGGCTTCTGGTGCCATTATGCGCTGGTTCGAATCCAGCAGGGGCAATACGATAACTTAGAAAAGGCGGTCTTGCTAGTGTAAGGCCGCCTTTTATGTTATCTTGGTAGTATAGCGTAATTCCTTTACTAGATATTCTAGTAGCAGACGAAATGGAGACAAAAGTGAACATCCGTCCTCTTGCTAAGCAAGATTTGCCTCATATCTACCAGCAAAAAAATTCACGGTCTGTGATGGCCCTCTGGTTCGAGGAACCCTTTAATTCCCTAGACGAATTAACCATCCTCTATGACCGCCACGTCCTTGATCAAAGCGAACGGCGTTTCGTGATTGAGGAAGACAACCAATTTGTCGGTGTCGTTGAATTAATCGATATCAATACTATTCACCGTCACTGTGAAATCCAAATCATTATTGATACCAAATTCCAGGGCCAAGGTTTGGCCCAAGAAGGAATGCACGCTGGGATTGAATACGCCTTTTCAGTCTTAAATCTTCACAAGATTTACCTGTACGTCGATGTAGAAAATCCAGCTGCTATCCACATTTATAAAAAATTCGGCTTTCAAGAAGAAGGTCGACTCCGCCAACACTACTTTGCCGAAGGACGTTACCATGATTCCTTAATGATGGGACTCTTCGCTAACGAATTTTATCAAGAAAAATAACCATTATGAAAACTGATGCCCGTTATACCAAAGCTGATGCCGCTATTCGTGCTACCTTTTTAGAAATTTTGGCCCATAAGGACTTTCATAAAATTTCTGTCCAAGAAATCATTAAGCAGGCTGATATTAACCGTTCAACCTTCTACGCTCATTTCTTAGATAAGGATGACTTGATGGAAACCATCCAAATGGACCTCTTAGAAGAAACCATGGGTGCTCTGCCTTCCTTAAACATTGAAAACTTCGATGTTGCTGAAATCTTCCAGCATCGAGCTGATTTTTTGGTTCAAAAGCTCTACGAGCAAAAGGAATTAGCCGCCCTTCTCCTTTCAAAGCATGCCGAGCATTCCTTTGAAAATCGAATGGTTGAACAGGCGAAGAAGGCCTTCTTCAATACAACCGATGGCCACGATTTAGCGATTCCACCGCGTTATGCCCTCAATATTTTGACAGGAACCGCCACAAATTTGATTATTACTTGGATTCGTTCTGGCTTTCAAGAATCAACCGAAGAGTTTTCGGCCATCCTTGTTAAGGTTGTCCCACCACTTTTGACCAAGGTTATCCATGCCCAAAACTAGTTCTTCAACAAAACCACCCATCAATGGGTGGTTTTTTGTTGGATAAAACGCCTAAAATCCCCCTATCCAACTTTTAAGCGACAATTGTTGGTTTTATTTTTTTGACAGTTTATTATACTAAAGTCAGTAAATGAAACGAGGAAGTACACATGAAATCATCAAATAAGTTGATTTTGGGTCTGGCTCTTGGTTTGACGGTCGTCTTAGGAATTATGATGACTGCCTTCTCATTACCAGCCGTAAAATCAGGTATTAACAATGTACCAATTGGTGTCGTTGCTCAAAATGATGCAACGTACGAAAAGTTGGCCAAGCCTTTGTCCGATAAGGGCTTTAAGGTTACCCAATATGACAGCGAAAAAGACGTTAAGTCTGCTATCAAGGAACGTAAGATCTACGGTGCCTTTGAAATGTCAGCAACTGGTGACTTGAGCTTGTACCAAGCAACTGCCGCTTCTGCAGCCGTTGCGCAAGGCTTGAACCAAATCGGTCAAGGTGTTGTTACCCAGCAAAAGGCCGCTGCTAAGGCGCAATTAGCACCAATGATGGCGCAAGCAAATGACGTCAACACATTGAAGGCTTTGAACCAAAAGTCAGCAGCAATCGATGCTAAGACATTGAAGGTTGTTGAATTACGTGCCTTCCCTAAGGATGACCCTAAGGGAACTGGTTTGGCTGCTGGTGCTTTGCCAATTGCCCTTGGTGGTTGGATTGGTGCCGTTGCTATTGCCAACGTGATTAAGGGTAAGAAGCAAAAGTTCTTTGCTGCCTTGGCCTTCGCCTTCGTTGGTGGACTTGGCCTTGTTGGTGTTATCCAATTCGGTGTTGGTACTTTCGATGGTAACTACTGGTTAACATCACTTGGTGCCATGGTTGGTATCGCCGCAACTGCATTCTTTGTTCTGGGTATTTTGGAAGTGATGGGAAACGGTGGTTTGATTATCGCCGCCATCATGTTGATCTTGCTTGGAAACCCACTTTCAGGGCTCTCATCAGCTCCTGAAATGTTGCCAAAGGGCTGGGGCTTCTTCGGACAACTCTTACCACCTGGAGCAACTGGAACGCTCTTGCGTGACATCGCCTTCTTCGATGGTAATGCAATCGCCTTGCCATTGACTGTATTGCTTAGCTATGTTGCCGTTGGTTTGATTCTCTTCGCCATCGGTAAAAAGTCAACAATCGTTGTTTCTGAAACAACAACTGACTAATCCACAATATTTTTTCTGCTTGAAAAAGCCGCTCGCAAGTCTGATTTCAGACAAGCAAGCGGTTTTTTTACTCTTTTTATGAGGGTCGATATTAAGCAAACAAGAACCCGGTTCAATGAACCAGTTCGATTTCAACGCTATCCTTTGTTTGGTTAGCCGCAAAAATCGTCTTGGTGGCAGCCCAGATTTTCTCGGCAATTTCCGGCTTATTCATCGTATACAAATGAATGCCGTCGACCCCCTGGGAAACCAAATCAACAATTTGTTCAATTGCATAGGCAATGCCGGCATCCTTTAACGCCAGCGGATTATCCGCATAGCGATCAAGCATTTTTTGATACTTTTTAGGCACTGGCACACCCGAAAATTTCGTTATCCGCTCAATTTGCTTTTTATTGGTACAGGGCATAATACCGGCTTCAACCGGCACTTGGATGCCAGCCAGGGCTAGCCGTTCCTGAAATTCATAAAAATGCTGATTGTCAAAAAATAGCTGTGAAATCAGGTGGTCCGCCCCCGCATCGACCTTACGCCTCAGCCCCTCAATATCAGCCACCACAGATGGTGACTCCTGGTGCACTTCCGGATAGCAAGCAGCGGCAACGTCAAAATTAGGATACTCGCGGTCAATATAAGCAACCAAATCAGAAGCATGGTGGAAGGTCCCATTTGGTGATAACCCGTCTACTGGGTCACCACGCAGTGCCAGCACGTTTTGAATATTATCGGCCGCCAATTGGTCAAGCAGTTCGTCCACCTGCTGTTGGCTCCGATACAAACTAGGAATATGGGCAACCGCTGGTACGTGTAGCTGATTTTGAATAAGATTGGCAACCTCAATCGTTTCATTACCCTGGGCCGTTCCGCCCGCACCCAGTGTCACCGAAATAAAATCAGGCGAAACATCATTTAAAGAAGATAGCGTTGGCAGAATACTTTCTTTGGAAGTATTCTTTCGTGGTGGAAAAACCTCGAGGGAAAAAACTGTTTTTTTCTCGAATAAATCAACTAGCTTCATCGACATCCTCCCTGATTGCTTGAATGGCAGCAATCATGTTTTCCAAACTGGCGAATGATTCCGCCTCGGACCGGGTCTTCAAACCGCAATCTGGATTGATCCAAACGTTTTCGGCAGGAATTTTTTCGATCACCTGCTCAATCAAACCTTGAATTTCATTTTGACTTGGTCCCCGTGGTGAATGAATATCATAGACACCTGGACCTACCTGAGTTTGGAACTGGTGGTCAACTAGGTCATCAATCAAGGTGAAATCAGCTCGAGAGGCTTCAAACGAAATCACATCGGCATCCAAGTCGTCGATTGCTTGAAGAATATCTGAAAACTCGCTATAGCACATGTGAGTGTGAATTTGTGTTGTTGGTGCAACGCCAGAGTGAACCAGGCGGAAGGCCGGAACAGCCCAATCTAGGTACTGGCTAAACCAATCTGATTTTCTTAATGGCAAATTCTCACGTAAGGCTGGTTCATCGATTTGAATAATCTTAATTTCATGCTTTTCCAAATCCAAGACTTCATCGCGCAGTGCCAAAGCGATTTGGGTCACGACTTCCTTGCGCTCGATGTCCTCACGAGGGAACGACCAGTTAAAGATGGTCACTGGACCCGTCAGCATCCCCTTCACGAGCTTATCCGTCAGGCCATTCGCATAGACCGAAGCTGCAACCGTAATCGGTGCCGTACGGCTAACATCCCCCCAAATAATTGGTGGTTTAACAGCTCGGCTACCGTATGACTGGACCCAACCATTTTGGGTGAAGACAAATCCACCTAATTTTTCACCGAAGTACTCGACCATGTCATTGCGTTCGTATTCCCCATGAACCAAGACATCCAGACCTAACTCCTCCTGCTTACGGATAATCCGGGCAATCTTGTCTTCATTGAATTGGTCATATTCTTCTTGGCTGATTTCATGGTGCTTAAATTGACGACGGTTGGCTCGAACATCAGCTGTTTGTGGGAAGGAACCGATTGTCGTCGTTGGGAACAGTGGCAAGTCTAATTCTTCGTTTTGCAAAGCAATCCGTGTTTTTCGATCTGACAATCGAGTATAGTCATCGTCGCGCAACGCCTCCACTCTCTTCTGGACCGCCACATTAACTGGGTGTTTGACGTCAGCAAAGAGTCGTTGATTTTCTTCCAAATACTTCTCGCTACCGTCTCGGCCAGCAACAATCGCAGCCAATTCACTGAGTTCGTGCAATTTTTCAATAGCGAAGGCCAAATGTTGGGCAACGTCTTGGTCCAACTGATTTTCATTAGCAACGGTATAAGGCACGTGCAACAAAGAGGAAGAAGTATTTAAGACAACAGGTACTTCTGTTGGCAACTGATGCAATTGCTGCAAGGTTGTCTGGTAATGGTTACGCCAAATGTTCTTACCATTCACAACCCCAGCAAAGAGCGTCTTATCGGTTGGAAAACCGTATTGCTCAATCAATTGCCAATTTTCTTGCCCCTCAACAAGGTCCAAACCAATCCCTGCAAAAGGCTTTTGAATCAAATCTTGGTAGACATCCCTGACATCGCCAAAGTAAGTCTGCAAAACGACTTTGACTGTGGTTGGTTGGGCCAAAAGTTGGTCATAAAGTTGATCAAACAGTTCTTGGTCTTGTTGACTGACATCAAACGTTAGTGCTGGTTCATCAACTTGCAAATAGTCGACCCCTAACTCCTGCAGGTTAGCCAAAAGTGCTTGATAGGCCTGGACCAAATCAGTAATAAAATCAGATGGCTTGGCGCCATCCACAAACCGCGCTAATTTCAAAAGTGTATAGGGACCGATAAAGACAGCCTTAATCGAATCAATCCCTGCTGCCTGGGCTTCACGAATTTCATCAAGTAGCCTTTGACCATTAAACTGCACATGTGTCTCTGGCGTAAATTCAGAAACGATATAGTGATAATTCGTATTAAACCACTTCTTCATTGGCAACGCCTTAACCGTTTGGTCACCATCCTGATAACCCCGAGCCTGAGCAAAATACTCATCTAATTTTGACAATCCTAATTGTCGGTAACGATCAGAAACAATATTTAAATCGTTGGCAACGTCCAAAAAATTATCAAAGAAAGAAAAGTCGCCAACTGGAATCAAGTCAATGCCAGCTTCCTGCTGGGCCCGCCAATGCGCCAACTTAATCTCATGCGCCTTTTGCAATAACTCGTCCTGGTTCAACTGCTTCTTCCAATAATGCTCTGTCGCAAACTTTAGTTCTCGCTTTTCACCAATCCGTGGGAAACCAATAATTGTTGTTGTCATGTCCTTTTCTCCTCATCTTTTCTTTACTATTCTTGGCCGCACATAAAAACGCCCCTAGATAAACAATCACGTCTATCTAGGGGCGCCTTTTGGCACGGTACCACCCTAATTGTCTGATAACCATCAGACTTACTCAATACCCCAAAATACATCGGAGCCACACAAGATAACGGCTGTGAACCGTGGCCATCTCACGCAAACTGCGCTCGACCGGCCAGTAACTCCAAGACCATCTTCTCTAACCATTTTTCTACCAATTCTCATCATCATGGCTCTCTGTCAGAAATTCGGATTAGATACTCATCTTTTCATTGTTTGTTTTCATTCTTTAATTTTCAAAAAGGCCTGATGTAAATCAGCCTTCAAATCGTTGATATCTTCGAGGCCAACCGAGTAGCGGACCAAGCCATCCGTAATGCCACGGTCATGGCGTTCTTCCACGTTCATTTCAGCATGGGACATCTTTGGTGGATAGGAAATAATCGATTCCACCGCTCCCAAAGAAACCGAGAAAATCGGAATCTTTAATTCGGCTACCAGCTGACGCACATTGTCTTCACTACCAATATCAAAGGACAAGACCGCCCCACCTGATTTGGCCTGACTACTTTGAACTGCGTAGCCAGCATCCGCTTCCAAGCCCGGATAATTAACCTTTGTCACAAGTTCCTGTTGTTCGAGCCATTGAGCCAACTCTAGGGCGTTTTGTGACTCCTTTTCCATCCGGACCGCTAAGGTCTTAATGCCGCGCATCAAGAGCCAGGAATCCGAAACGCCAAGCGTTGCACCCATGGCATTTTGGAGAAAGTAGATTTGCTTACCGAGGTCTTCGTCCTTGGTCACCACCAATCCAGCCAAAATATCACTATGGCCGGCTAAGAACTTCGTGGCACTATGCACGACCAAATCAGCACCAAGGTCCAATGGCTTTTGCAAAACCGGGGTCATAAAGGTATTATCGGCAAAAACTAAGGCCCCATGGTCGTGGGCAATTTTGGCCACTAAACGAATATCCGTGACCTGCAAAGTTGGGTTTGAAGGAGTTTCCACATAAACTACCTTGGTATTATCCTGGAAAGCCTCTTCCAAATCAGCTGGGTTTCCCAAGTCCACAAAGGTATGCGAAATTCCGTACTTGGTCAAAACTTCTTCTACCAAGCGGAAGGTCCCACCATAAACATTCTTGGTCAAAATTACGTGATCGCCCTGGTTCAACGTCAACAAGGCCGTCGAAATCGCTGCCATCCCCGTTGCAAAGGCAAAGCCCCGGGTGCCATGCTCCAACTCCGCAATACTTTCCTCTAGAACATCTCGTGTTGGGTTCCCTGACCGGGCATAATCCCAGTGACCGAAATGATCAAAATCACGCTGCTCGAATGTTGAGGACAACTGGATTGCTGGGTTAATCGCCCCGCTTTCCTTATCTGGTTTAGTCGTGGTTTTAATGACCTTCGTCCAATCAGAAAATGCATCCTTAGTCATGAATTAACTCCTTTTCTACGCCAAATGTCTCTGCCACCTGTTTCTTAACCGAATTGGCCTCAGCCACATTGTCATCTGTTGCAGCAGCCAGAGCCTGATGGAAGTCTAAAATCAGGTCCGAACTAGCCTCAATCCCACAGGAGACACGCAACAAGTTTTCCGTAATCCCTGTTTTTTCACGTTCGTCCGGTGTCATGTCGGCATGGGTTTGCACGGCCGGAACGGTCACCAAGGTTTCCGTCCCACCCAGGCTTTCAGCAAAGGAAATCACCTTCAAGGCGCCCAAGAAACGGTCAATATCAACTGATTTGTTCACATAAATACTGACCATACCACCACGGCCAGGGTAGCGCACTTCGTCAATCAACTCACTTTGATTAAAGTCTGCCACCAAGGCCTGAGCGTTTTCTTCCTGTTTAGCCAAGCGCAAAGGCAGCGTCTTCAGACTACGCAAGAGTAACCAAGAGTCGAAGGGTGCCAAATTAGGACCCGTCGTGATCAGATTTTGACCAATAACTGCGGCTGTTTTTTCGGTTTTACAAACCACCACACCGGCTAACAGGTCATTGTGCCCTGACAAATATTTCGTAGCAGAATGAACCACGATGTCTGCCCCCTCATTTAAGGGTTGTTGAATCAAGGGTGTGTAGAAAGTGTTATCAACGAGCAATTGGGCCGAAGTGGCATGAGCATGATTGGCCGTCTTTTGGATATCAATCACCTTCATGGTTGGGTTTGAAGGGGTCTCAATCCAAACAGCCTTCCCGCCATCCGCCAAAAGCCGGTCGAGTTCTTGGTAATCCTGACCATCCCACTTGCTGAAGCGTAGATGGTACTGATTTGCTAAAAGATCAAAGAAGCGGAAGGAACCACCGTACAAGTCATCGGACACAATGATGTGGTCATCACTCTTAAATTGGCTAAAGACTAGTTGAATTGCCGCCATACCCGAGGAAACGGCAAAGGCCTTTGCCCCATTTTCCATCTGAGCCAAGACGTCCTCTAAGACATCTCTGGTTGGTTCCGTCATTCGGGAATAGTCATAACCCGTCGACTTACCCAAACCCTCGTGCCGATAAGCAGTCGAGAAGTACAGGGGCATCGAAATCGACCCCGTCACATTATCAACTCGGTTACCCGCTTGAGCCAAAATCGTTTCAATCTTCTTTTGCCAAGAACAGTCAATTGCCATTAATTTTTACCTTTCCTTATTCCAATCTTTTGCACAACCTGATTTTTTTGCCAGGATTTATAGCGCGTTTTAAATTCGGCTAGTGCTAACTCGCCGCGCACGTTTTTTAAAACATAACAACAGCTTCATTCACCACGAGCGCCCTCAAATCTGATCCCGGGTTTCATCATCACGCACGCCTTTAAATCTTAGCCAAGGCCTGGTCCAAATCAGCGATAATATCGTCAACATTCTCTACCCCAATTGAGAGGCGAATCAAGTCCGGCGTCACACCGGCTGCCCGCAGTTCTTCCTCATTCAACTGGGCATGGGTCGTAGAAGCCGGATGAATAATCAGCGACTTCGCATCGGCGACATTGGCCAAGAGCGAGAAGAGCTTCAAGTTCTTAATCAATTCCTTACCGGCCTCTTCGCCACCAGTCAAACCGATAGTGAAGATTGAACCAACCCCGTTAGGGAAATACTTTTCTGCCAAAGCATGATAAGGGCTATCAGCCAATTTTGGATACTTAACCCAGGCAACTTTTGGATGGTTATTCAGGTAGTCGACCACCTTTTCGGCGTTTGAAACGTGACGCTCAACCCGCAAAGAAAGCGACTCCAATCCCTGCAGTAACAAGAAGGAGTTGAAGGGGCTAATCGTTGCTCCCAGGTCGCGCAAGCTTTCGGCTCGAACCTTGGTTGTAAAGGCTGCCGGTCCCAAATCAGCAAAGACCAAGCCGTTATACTGGGCGTTTGGCGTTGTGAAACCTGGGTACTTGCCGCTAGCCTTATAATCAAAGTCGCCCTTTTCAACAATGACGCCACCCATCGTTGTCCCGTGACCACCAATAAACTTCGTGGCCGAATGAATCACAATGTCAGCGCCATGGTCCAAGGGCCGAACTAAGTAAGGCGTCCCGAATGTGTTATCCACCAAGAAGAGGATTTGGTGACGGTGGGCAATTTCGCCAATGGCCTCAAAGTCAACCAAGTTAATATTGGGGTTCCCGATACTTTCCACATAAACCGCCTTGGTCTTATCCGTAATCGCCTTTTCAAAGTTTTCGGGGTCATCTGGATCGACAAAGGTCGTTTTAATTCCTAATTTTGGTAGCGTGACCGCAAAGAGGTCATAAGTCCCGCCATACAGTGTACTGGCAGCAACAATCTCATCTCCCTGACCAGCAATGTTGAGAATCGCCGCCGTAATAGCTGCTGAACCTGTGGCTAAAGTCACCCCTGCACTGGCGTTTTCCAAAGCCGCCACGCGATCATCGACAACCGCTGTCGTTGGGTTAGTCAAGCGTGTATAAATATTGCCGGGCTCCGTTAAGCCAAAACGATTGGCTGCCTGATCAGCGTCCTTAAAGACGTAAGAAGTTGTTTGATAAATTGGCACGGCCCGTGACCCGGTTTCTGGATCAACTGTTTGGCCAGCGTGTACTTGTAATGTTTCAAAGTGTAATTTCTTGTCGGTCATAATTTTTCTCCTTATTGACAATCAGGTTCAACCAGTTTTGATAGAGCTGGCGGCTGCTAGCCGTCCAAGTGTTTTCAATCTCTTCGCCACGGTCGTAATAGCCTTCTGGGTAGTAGTTAGCTGGTTCATGAATGGCCAAATGTTTAGCCAGGTCGCGACGGTATTCGGCATCCAACGTTTTCGTTTGATATTCCGAATGCCCCGTCAGATAAGTTTGCTTCCTCTCGGCCGAATGTAGTAGAAGCGGTCCCGCTTGATCATTGGTTAAGAGGACTTGTAAATCAGCTGGCAAATCGTCAACATCAATCACCGACTCCGAATACCGCGACTGCGGTGTCTTGAAATTTGAGAGGCCAGCGGTCAGTCCTGATTTTTCAGTGGCAGTTTCTTGGGCCAGTTGCTTGGCCTCATAAATTCCAAACAATTTTGCCGGTAAGCGCCGCTTTTTGATGCCAAAGTCTTGGTACAGCGCTGCCTGAGCCGACCAACAGGCGTTGATGG
This sequence comes from Fructobacillus tropaeoli, assembly GCF_016860625.1. Taxonomy (NCBI): domain Bacteria; kingdom Bacillati; phylum Bacillota; class Bacilli; order Lactobacillales; family Lactobacillaceae; genus Fructobacillus; species Fructobacillus tropaeoli. The sequence continues at coordinate 192,430 of NZ_BOJU01000004.1, read as the reverse complement.
TTTGACCAACATGGTCTTTCGCCCAATCCTTAATGGTCAAAAATTCCTGCCAGTAATCAACGTCCTCAAAGGGTAGCTGCTCTACCGGTGCCCCCGTTAAAATCAGACCATCGAAGTTTTGATCCTTAATTTGGTGCCAACAGGCATAACAGTCGGCGACCGCATCCTTTGGAACAGTCTTGAAGTGGTGACTACAGGCATATAAAAAGGTCAATTCGACATCCTGGTCCAAATCATTTAACAAGGACAAAAACTGTTCCTCTGTATTTTCCTTGGTTGGCATCAGGTTCCAAACCAAGATTTGCAGTGGTTGGATTAATTTCTGATTTTGCCACGCTTGCTTTTGGTGCAAGAACCCATTCTTTGCATTCGCCGTCATCGCCATTCTCCTTTTTTAAAACAAAAAAACGCCCCTAGAATCACTATAAAAGTCATTCTAGGGGCGCCAAATAGCCTGGCACGGTACCACCCTATTGCTGGCTTATTGGCCAGCACTTAAGACACTAAAGAAGCTATCTCTTAACACGGTAACGTGTGTCAATCCGTAAGGGGCTCATCGACAAGACTCACCGCTTATACCGTAACCAAAGACCATCTTCAACATTTGCTCAAATACCCGCTTACACCGACCCGGGCTCTCTGTTAAAATCAGCTGAACGTTTACTCATCTTTTCTCAGTAATTTATAATTTATCTGTTGACACGTATAATAAACCGTTCTATTTTCTTTGTCAACAGTGTTTTGATTTTTTAATGAAATCGGCTAGATATGATTGTTCCAAATAAAAAAGCGCCTCAATGAGCCTTTCGTCTTGCTCTATCGCCACTTGTTTCCCTTTTTAATTGCCAAAAATCGGTTTGAGTCCGCTAGTCGGCATTTTCACTTAAACAAGTCAAACAAACTAAAAGTTGTCTTGCTATAAACCCTGTTATACATCTTCTTTTTTGGGTTCATCCAACCCCGTCCCCGGGTTCCATAACCCGGAATCAAGGCCTTCTTAACCGCCCGCGTTGCCCGGCCGGATGTTCGAGCCGCAATCGACTTTTTCAAACTTGGTGTCCGCATTCCATACTTCATATTCTGTACTCCTTCTCATCATTCTAGGTTGAGTATAGCACTTTTATCGGAACCATTCTTTTTTAAATCTAAAAGAGTGATTTCGAATCCTATTTTGAAAATCGTATAACCCTTGAAAATCAGCGACTTTATCCACGCAAACAAAACAAATTGCAGTACAATGGTATCCGTATTGGAGGTGACGGATTTGTCTAAAAATTTATTTCCATCACATGAACGACTCCTCTTTGGAAGTCTCTTAACCTTCACCGCTGGATCACTGGATGCTTATTCTTACCTAATCCACGGCGAGGTCTTTGCCGGTCTGCAAACCGGAAACCTAATTTTGCTTGGTATCAACTTAGGGAAAATGCACTTTTCCACTGCAAGTCACTACCTGATTTCACTGCTTGCTTTCGGTGTTGGTACTCTCTTAATCAAGGTTCTACAACATGTACTAGAAAATAAAGGCGCTAGTAAAACAACCGAACGCCGTTTTGTCCTTTGGTATATGACAGCCATTTTGGTGTTGTCTGCAATCCTACAGAAGCACGTGCCCAACCTCGTTGGTACTTCAATTCTTTCCTTTGCCGCTGCTGCCGAGTTACAGGAATTCCGTAAGCTCAAAGGTGCCCCATTCATGCCACTAATGATGACCGGAAATTTCCGGACACTCTACGAGGCCCTCTATGAAAGCCTCTTCCGTGGCAACACTAAGATGGCACAAACAGCCATCGATATCGCCACGGTCATTTTCACCTTCTTCTTGGGAGCACTGTTGATCAGTGCAACGGTTCCAGTCTTGGCTGGATTGGCCATCCTCATTCCAGCTCTGGTAACACTCATTATGAGCCAACTGGTCACAATGAAATAAGTAAACAGCCTCTGATCGTTTTTTGGTCAAGGCTTTTTCTTTTGATTCATTTGCCAAACAACACCACCGAACCACCGCAGAGCAAACTGAGTATAAATTAAAAAAGGTAAGACGTTTAAAAACGTCTTACCTTCAACAGCTACCGGACATCCATGAAATCCGTTAGCTACTTTTTAAAAGCATCCTTTGTTTTGTCGGCAAAATCTTTGGTGGCATCTTTAGCATCAGCTGCAAATTCCTTTGCCTTGCCCTCAGCCACTTTAGCCTCACCTTCCAACTTGTCCTTTGCTGCATCAAATTTTTCTTCGAATGACATATAATGTTCCTCCTTTAAATTTGATTGCCCTCAGTATACACCAAAGCTCATTGATGTAAAGTAAAATGTTATATAAAAAATAAAAAAATCAGGCCCTGATAAATGGAGTCTAATTTTTCCTTCGTTAATGTCAGCTAAGGTTTCGATTCCACAATCTGCTTCTGTTCAATAGTTTTATCCAGTGAAACTAGCCAGACAATAGCAATAACTATCAACGGCAAGAAAGTCAACAAAATGTCGGACCAAGGGCTGACTGGTAAGTTACCAGTAATCGTGCTCTGCCAATCGAAAAGAAAGTGTGCTACGGCAACGACTAGAATGGAATTTGTCAGTACGCGGAAAATCATGAATAATAAACCAGATCCAAAAGCATAAAATACTTGCTGATATACAGCTAAACTAGATGGATAAACAGATAAATTTAAAAGATGAAGAGCTGAAAAAGCTAAGCTTGTTGAGATAGAAATAATAATCAATCTGTTGTGTTGAATTTTAAAACGATTCAAAATACGTTGTGTCAAATTTACCAGATAACCTCTGAAAAGGTACTCTTCAAAAAAGCCAGCACCTAAAGCGACCATTGTGCAACTAAGTATCATTTTGGGTGATTCTTTGAAAAGCTCCAAGAGGCTTTGAATATTGCCATTAATAGCATATAACACAACAAAATACACCAACAGACCAAAAATTAAAAATTTTTGTGGTTTCGAAAGCGGTAGCTTTTCTTGATAAATTTTCTCTTGATTGGCTACTTTACGAATCAAATAAACGTCAATCATCAAAACGATGGACATCAATACTGACAACACAATTGTCGCGCCAAAAGACACTATATCCGGGTGCCCAGGCTCAAAAAACGAACCTACAAAAAATAGAAAGATTATCAATATGTCGTAATGCGTTATTTTGTTCTTGATTTCTTCACTATCTTGTTTCATGCAAAACCTCCAATTTTTATTGAATTTCTTAAATATATCGTAACACGTTTAATAAATTTAATGTATATTTTGGTTATTTATACTTTTTTTTATATTTTTTAATTAGAGGCACGAGATTAATGCCAGATTACCCCGTGCGAGATAAAAACATTAATGGCTTTCTTCAAATAAAAAAATTACGACAAAAAAGGTAGAACACCTTGTGTTCTACCTTTTGGAAAAGTCTTGCTCTACGAGCCTTATGCCGACTAGCGGTATTGAAAGCGCTTATTTATCAACGTTTATCAGTAAAAGTGTCACAAAAGTGTCACTGTTATTAAAAACGTCACAACTCATCAATCATTGTTTGTGTTGGCTCGCCTTTCCTGAATAAGTTGTTCTAACTCATTGAGGTCGTCTTCTGTTGCTAACTTGCGAATGAACGATCGTGATGTTGAACGGTAATTTAAATACTTTTTATGTTCCTTATTCTTTTCAGCCCAGCGCTTATTAGCCTCATTTTGTGCAGTCGTTGAACTTTCATAAACTGCAGGCCGACCCATTTTCTTATCTGCCATTAAAAAAACACTCTCCAAATTAGCACTACTATTGCAACAATAGAAAGAGCGATTAAGAATTGTCGTTTTTCTTTCTTAGTTGTCTTTTGCGCCTCCACTGTTATTTCTTTGCCATTCTTAGTTTTGATTACTTTTTTCATAAATGTTAAGATGAGTGTACGCGAAAGGGCTTGCGCCCCGTGGTATTTTTACCACTTAATCGCAAATTTAAGCTTGAAGAAGTAGATGTTGATTGCTAACTCAAATGTTACTTCTTTAGGTTTTTTTATTTTACTCATCTTTTTCCTCCTTTCTCTATAATTATATAATATCATGATTATATATGATTTGTCAATAAATTTAGGATATTTTTGCACAAAAAAAAGACGGGCGCACGTCTGCGTTTTACCCGTCAATTCCGCTATCCCACTGCGTACAGCCCGAGTAGCTTTCTTTTAAATTATAGCATTGTTTACAAAAAAAATACCTGCCAAAGAGCAGGTATCCCAATGTATCTCGCGTACTTTGTTAATAGGATAACATTACGCTTAACGTTTTTCAGTGAGGATTACATTGTAGCAGAATTACTTCTTACAAACATAATAACAGTTACTGACATTTTTATCAAACAAGTTATGGCATTTCTTTTTTTATATGAAAAAATTTGTTATCGACACCATTTTCGTAATTATGCCATAGTCTATTTACTAGCATATCTGCCGATTGCCCTAGTGGCTCACATTCTGAATTAAACTGCTGAACATTAATATCAATTTCTGGTTTTGATTTATCAAACACAGGTTTAATATCTTTCAAATAATTATATTTACCAACTAACAGTTCTTTTCGAATAGATTCATCTAACTCATACCATCCACTAGTTGAGCGCTTGTCCTGATCAATATATAATTTTAATTCAATAGATTGTTGGTCATCTATTATGTTTTTAAATAGCAATTGCTGAAATAATTCTCTTATTAATAGAGTCATACAATACACTTTATAATTATTAATGTGCTTTTTTTCAGTTATATTTTCTCGTTTATATATTTTAGAACGATCAACATGAACATACATTGATTGGTACTTATTCATTAACCGAATTAATTTTGTTTGCTCTTTCGGATGGTCAAATGCCAGATTCTTAGCCTTAAGTTCGCCTTGATGTTTTATTTTATTTCTGACTGCCTTAGATTTTTTTATGTATTCACGCTTAGCAGAATCTCTTTCTTGATATGAAAAAAATACATACCCTCCTAATATAAAATGTGAAGATGGATCATTTTCATGTAAATTACCAGCCCCATCAAAATATATTAATATTGTTTTATCAGCCATATTTTTACCCTTTAGTTTAATAAAAATATTATAGCAAAAATAGGCATATATTATCCGAAAATGAATTATGTACGCCCCGAAGGGCTTTTGAGGCCATCAAAGATGATGGTCTCAAATTATTATTCGTGGTGCCAAGCCTTGTCGGCGTCCATCCAGATACGTCCGTATCCCTTAATAAAGTCGATTCCGATAGCATTTTCGGCTTCGTCATACTCGTCAATAGTCCCAGAACGGTAGTCGTCCTTAAACTTAACACGGTCTCCAACTTCAAAATTACGAGCTCCGCTCTCTGTATCGAGGACGACACACGGAATGCCGTTGTCAGTCCAGTCAAATGGTTCTTTTGCCAATTCGTCAATACGAACCTGCCAAATATCATTGACTTGCTGAACGTCTTGAACGGCCATCCAACCACCAATGTAAAACTTGTTTCCGCCATTCTTGAACTTATCAATAGAAGTGGCCTCTTGGTAAGCATTACCAGTGTTCGTGTTACTGTCATCTTGTGGTGTAACGTTTGCTGGTGTTCCGCCTTGGTAGTGGAAGAAGTGATACTCAGGCTTACCGTCAAGGGCCCAGTAGTAGTCGTGGTTTAACTCCTGTACTGCTGTCCCAGCCTGTCCCAACGTGTAGTAACAAGCTGAAATTTCAGTGTCATTGGAAGTCATGAATCCAGTATGGCAAGCACCGCCTGCTTCTGCTCCATAATTACCGCCCCAGATAAATACGTCTCCCGCTTGTGTTTGATCGCCAGATACTTCAACAAAGCCAGCCGCTTCCAAATCACGCTTCAACGTTCCAGTATAGTGTGATCGCTTCAAGTACGACTTATCAATCGCTCCAGTTTCTGACAAGATGTAGTACACCATGCCTGAACAGTCGAAATAAGCCATCCCATCTCGCTTATCCCAATCCATTGAATAGGTTACATGCCCCTTTAACGAGCGTGCTAATTCGATTGCTGCTTGTGCATTATATGCCATTACTTTTCCTCCTTGTTAAGCTGTGCCACTGCCTGTTCAATCACTGCTGACAACTGTTCTTGTGAGAACTTTCCTGTCAGCTTGTTAGCGGCCAATCGAGTCGCTACATAGTCAATTGCGTGTTGCTTCTTGTCAGATCCGCCTAAGTCACTCTTCTCCATCAGAGAAACGGCCTGGTCTGCCCATGTGAGCAACAATTGCAAGTTGCCGTTCTTGGTCTTAGTCCGCAACCATCGAACCAAGGAGTGTTCTGCTGGCGCTGCAATCGTCAATGATGTAGCTGCCAATACTAATGTGTTAGTTAAATTCATAATTTCCTCCAAATAAAAAAGCCTTAACGGCTATTTAGTAATATCTTTAATTTGTTCGCTGTAGTCTTTGCCATAACGTTTTAGGTCACTGTTCATTTCCTGTATAAGGACAATGAGTTTGTTAACCTGAGTGCTTAGCTTTCGATTTTCTTCTAAAATCGTTAGGTTATAATCTTTCAATTCCTGATTATCCTGTCGTATTTGAGTCAATACGGAGGTGATCGTGTTCTCATGGGTGCCTCGAAACCCTAAATAGGCAGTCCCTAATCCAACGACTGCACTGATACCAGCAACGATTAATTCATTAATGGTGCTCACCGCCTTTCATCTTGTGTGGTGGCTCTTGCCAAGCTACATAGATTATCCGCAGTGTTATAACAAGAAACAGGTATGGCATTACTTCAACGTCGTGTGAATAAATCATATCTAGACCGAAGCTAAGCGTTAGCATTGTCCACATAACCGCAGACAGTGCTAACAGAAAGATTCGAATACGATACCAATAGAAATCCCATAACGAGTTCACCAACAACAATGAACCAAGAACTAAATAAACCATTCCCGGAACTACATCATCAGTCCAATCAAGAATTGGTGGCAGTACATTATGCAATTTAGTCGATTGCATTAAAATAACAATTCCCATAAATATTTGTTCAACGGAAATAAAAATCAATTGGCTGTTTTTAATGAAATGACGTTTCATTTAGTCTCCATTCTCGCCAGACACGATGCTATCAGCCTGTTCCTGCGTGACCCATTTAGTCGTGACGGCCATTTGAACGTCTTCTTTAGTCCAATACTTCGGATACATTGCTTTTACAAAATCAAACATTCTTGGCCTCCTTTTCGGCTTCCAGTGCGGTAATACGAGCGTTTAGCTTTTGGTTAATTGTCATTACTTGAATCGCCAAATTAGCTAACTGCTGTTTTTGTGGATCTACATTTTGCTGGGCAGTTTTCTGTTGCTCGGCCAAGTAATCTTCCATCGACTGGCCTGTCCATGAATTAGTTGATGGATTCCATACAGGATTTAAAATACCTGCTGGATCAACATCAGTTGAATTATCAACCTGTTCATGCACCGCACCAGGAATGAATGCGTATGTTTGTGGGTCAAATTTGAAGTACCACTTGCTGGTATCGACCGTTTGCTGTGTATTATCTGTGTTATCTGACATTTATATCCTCCTTACGATGGTAAATCATCGAGTGTTGTCCACGTTCCGATAACTCTTACTTGTTTGTCGTAATCCCCATTAAAGACGTTCCAAACACCACCGTTATAAAGCGAACCGTCAGACCCAACTTGGATAAATCCGGCCGCATTTCCAACAAAAATTACAGCATTTGTGTTGTGAGCCGGCCGATATCCAACTGGCACACTGGCAGCAAACGCTACCCAACCGTCAATTTTCACGTTAGACCAACCAGAAATATCAACAGTTACTGTGTTACCTATCCTGTCAAACCAGAACCTAAACCCTTGCCATGCATCAGAATAACCAACATAACGTTTCTTAGAAATGACGCTATCTTCGGCTGCAATATTTTTTCTTGAATAGACGCTATCTGAATTTAACCATCCATCAATAGAAACACCGTTTTTAAATTGGGCACCAACATTAAATACTGACCAGCCGTTCGAATAAACGCTTCCAGTATCCACTTCAGCCGATCCAAGTTTACCAATAATGTTAACGTTTTTATTTGCATTAACATTTCCGTCAATAGTTATATCACCACGAGAATATAAGCTAGCAAAATTAGACCAACCGTTGTTAGTGATGCCGTTATTAACCTCGATTCCGCCATCAAACTTCGACCAATTCTTAGCATTTAGTGACTTGGCATAGGTATCGCCGCTGATGTCTGTGTTGCCTTTAATCGATGCTCCAGCGTTAGCTAACAAAGCACCATTCGTCTGGAGTCCATTAACCTGATATCCGTTATTCGGGTTCAGTGCGTTGGCAGTATCTGATGTACCAGATTTATCTGCATACGATGATTTATCTGCTTGTCCTGCCCCGTTTGCCCATCCAGATGAACCAGCTTTATCAGCATAACTTGATTTATCAGAATGGACGGCGTTATCAGCGTTTGCATGCAAAGAACCAGTAACTGTTAAGTTGTGAATTGTCTGATTATTATTAGGGTTAACATATTCAGATTGCCAAGAACCATTAGCCCAATCAGCTTTCCCGGCTTTATCTGAATTTAATGCGTGTTCAGAATTATGTGACCAATCAGCATTTGCATGCAAATCACCACCGACTGTCACATTTTTGTCGAAAACTGTGTTTTCTTTAAACTCATTTTGAGAGTTAATATTAGCTATTTGGCTGTCATCAACTGTAAATTTTTTAAAATCAGACCATTTATTGTTGTAGTAACGGATATAAGTTGAACTTGTCCCGTCTTGATTGAACACTGATTTAGTTTGTTTGACAGATTGTCCACTTACTTCAACAATTAATGAAAACGTTTCTTTACTTGGTGATTGAATAACTTTAACGTTGTTAGCCGAATACATTCCAGCTGTCTTAAGGCTATCCAAATCATAACCGTCCCAGAGTTGACGGACGTTAATGTCGGCAACGCCTTTAATTGGCTGTGTAAACGTCTTAACTCCATCAATTGTTTCATTACCGATATTATGAACGGACGTTGAATCAACATGCTGTAAATCTGAATTGGTTGCCAACCCAGCTTCATTAAATTGAACTTTTGCATCAACCACATTTGACACTTGGATATAAACAGCCAATTCAATCGTGACTGGTGTCCCCTTATCAGCATCGAATGCTGGTAACAATTCTGGTTCATTTAATCGTGATGTTGCTACAAGAATTTTATTTCCGTTGTAGTTTGCAAAAATCATGATCGTTGAAATTTTAACGTCAGCACTTAATGATTGGTTGCTAACTTTAACGTTTGCTACGATTGTGTTCGTATCAGCGTTTTTATAACCGGTAACAATACCAGTTACATCACGAGAATAGCTTTGAGACTTCTGATAATTGTTATTCATTGCCTGGTCGTCTGACAATGATGCTGAACTTGCCACGCTTTCGGCAAAAGAAATTGCATTTTGATTTTGAACCGAATCTGTAACTGATGAAATAAATTCTTTAGATATTACTGTCGGTTTAAATTTTTCCATTTTATACTCCAATCACTGTATTTTTAACAGCATATTTTTTCCGAACTGACTGTGATGCACTCACATACATTGACGTGTTGCTATAATCCAAGAAACTGATATTACCGATTCTAATTCCAACAGCAGCACTAGACTCAATACGCTTTAACAAATAACGCTTTTGAAAATCATTAGTTGTAAATGATAGTGGTAAGCGCTCAATCATAATCGTGTATGGTGATCCAACAAATGAATCTGTTTTTTCGTCATACAATCTATCAGGTCGAACGATGACGTTACTTGCATCAACGTTAAGCGACTTTGATATGAGATGGATAATGTCGTTTGTTGTTCCCTTTGAACGAGCAGCGAGAATGTTTGATTTAATCATGAAACGATAAAACTCATCATCAGCTTCTCCACGAAATTCACCATAGTTAGCGCCAATGTTATCAAGAGCAACACCAGACGCATTGTCAATATCTATCCAGTCATCTTGTCGGTTCAGGTTGTTGTAAAGATCTAAACCGTGCGACATGATCAAATCAAACAGTTTGTAGTTATTGCTTCCAAAGTCAAGATTGAACGTTGCCTTGTTTAAAAACTGTGTCCAGTTATTAATTTTATTAACCATTAACAACCTCCACATTTACCAAATCAGGATTATAAACAGGCAACTCGAAAGGAGTAACTATAACGTCTTTTGATTGAAGATTATCTTTGTCTTCATCTACTCCAATCAGAACATTTGCAAATTCAATTCCAGCAACGTTGTCATAGATATATTTGTACATATACGAAAAACGAACTGCCTTTCCCATTTCTAGCGTTGTCATATAGTCGCTAATTTGTTGCTTAATCTTGTTAACGCCATCAACTGGGAAGCTGTCGTTCGTTGTTGCGGTAACCTTAACGTGTATTTGCTTTTCAGTTGGCCGGTCAAACATGACAGTGTGCTTATTGTGTGCCTCATCTTCAACGGATGATGAAATATTTCCGTATGTGTTGATTCCAATCGCTAACGATTTGAAGATAGCTGATCCAATCAATGAATCATCGCCACCCGAAGCATAGATATGAATAGTGTATGGTGGGTTACCATATTGGTCTGTTTGTTCGCTATGATTTTCAACTATTCGCACCATCGTGACACCAGGAACAGCACGTATTGACGAAACAACCCCGCCATATGTTGAGCTATTCAAGCCTTTAGTGGCATACATAATACGGTTGCGAAGCTCGGTGTCAGTTTCGGCATCAGCACCACCAGTTGCATTGCTTTTCGTCAGAATGCTATACAAATCTCCAACTGGTTGTACCTGTTTCAAATCATTATTAGAAGAGATATTGTATTTCTTGCCAGTTTCATTTGCGTATGCAATTCCTGTTCCGCGCCCTTGATTATCTAATTGAACATCAGAAGACAGCGTAAACATCAATCCATCACCATTTTTGTAACTAGTATTAGCCTTAACCACGTATCCAGGCTTTCCTACAAAAGCTAAATCAACAATTGCGTAGGTGTCTATTTTTCTATCAAGTCCGAAATTTTTGGCCAATCTGTCCAAAGACACACCAGTTGCCGTACTTACAAACGAACTGTAATAACTATCTTCTTGCTTTTGTTCGATTTCATTATAAGTTGAAGCAACAAGTCTTAAAATTCCACCCATAACGCTGTTTTGATCGATTGCAATATCCGCACCGAATCGTTCCTGTGCGCTTTTTATCAATCCAGAAAGAATGTCTTCATAACTGTTCTTTTTAAAACCTTTTTCATCCAACATCTAAGTTCCCTCCAATTTCTACATTACCTCCCTCTTTTGTGACGATTTTCAAATCAATCTTCAGAGTTCTATTTTTATTAGAAAATGAAATTGAATTAATTTGTGTAGTAGCAATTCGTTCATCAAAATCAACAAGCAAACGACTAATAACATTCGAAATGTACTCTTCGTTCAAATGTTTACCAAGGATAACGTTTCCGTTTCCTGGAATGATATTGCTTAAATTAGTATTTAAAAGTGTCCAAACACTTTGAGCTAACTGTTCGTCATCACGAACATAGCCAATATCGTTTTGAGTCATTTGAATTGTTTTTGTCATAGAATCTAATTCTAAATCTTTCATAAAACACCAATAACAACACCATCATTAACACTGTGCGCCCTTTCATCTTTAATTTTAAAAGTTTCAGGACTACCGTTGAAATTGCTGCTGTTTCTGTCCATGAACAAGACAACAACAATTCCACCAACACCGATTAATTCCTGACAATTCTTAGTCACCGGAACATCAATTAAAACTGCTCTTTCAACACCTTCATCAGTCTGTGCCAACGGTTGAACAGTGGCCATTTTGTTATTTTCTTTTAACGAAATAACGGAACAAATATGAGCAACGTTTAGCTTCCTCATCACATTATTTTCAGCCGTGTTCATCAAGATATTAAGGTTGTTTCTTTTAGCCATTATGCTTCCTCCTGGACTTCAAGATTTGTCTCCGCACTCACACCATCAAATGAATGGTTACCGCTTTTAACCCGGAAACGTCCCTTAACATAGCGAGAACTAATATCAATGATTGATGCTGTAGCAAAACGATGGTTGAAGATACTCTGAACCGAATAACCTTCCCAATCATCGTCTTCTTCCCTTGACGGTGTAGACAATAAGCCAGAAATAGCGCTTAACGTAAACGACTCATCATAGCCAGCGTTAATATCTCGAACAATCAGTTCCCCACGTCGGTAGTACAGACTACTTTCTGCAAATTTAGCAACCTCTTCCAAACAATCAATTGGCTTACCACTTGCAGAATACGCCTCGTCATATGTCTTATCGTTTCTGAGAGATACTATTTGCAAACCAATGTTAGCGGCCCTAGATAGCGTTTCTAACACGTATCGAGCAGTTACACCGGCTGTGAAAGACACTTGTATTTGATTGCTCTTGACATTTTCTTTTTCGTCCGTAAATTCACGGTTGTCATGCGAATAATCAGTTCCATCAAAACACACCAATTCCAACATGTTGTCACCTCCTTCAGACACAGGAGGATGAATGTACTTAATCTTCCCATTAGAGATGACACCAGTATCGCCAGAAAAACCAGCCGATAATGTTATCTGCTGGTCTTTCTTAAAACGGTTAATTGTTGTTTGGTTCTGATTGTAAATTTGAATATTTGTTTGACTAGGGGTTGGATCATCACTAAATTCAACGTTGAAATGAATCTCAAAGTTGTCACTATCAATTGTCAGTATGCCATCTCCTGTATTGACGGTCAGCTTAACATTGAAGCCAAACTGTTCATTAGCCATTCTTCAACACCCCGCTTTCTCTGTCCAAGTCTTCTGGGCTTAATACGTCCAGAAACAAAAAGACGGTCTTACCAAAGTTATCTTTGGTGATTTCCGTCTCGTTTCCCGACTCGTCCATCGGTACAATCCGTTCGATTGGCAGCTTACTGTTAGAGTTAGCATCCCATAGCGGCTGATTAATGACCATCTTTTCCCCGATAACGATTGGGTTCATGTTGTAGTCGTAGATTGTCACTGTGAAGAAATCGCCCACTGTGTTGTAGTGAACTTCGATATTAAATGTCTTTATCCCAAACGAAAACTCAAATCTAACTGGTAGATTGTCAGTATCGATATCAATATAAGGTCTTAATGACATGTTCTACTCCTCTCACTTAACTCTAGCCCTAGCGCCAATCGGGATGAAACGGTCTGGCCAATGATTCCAATCTCTCAATTGCTGAATTGAAGTCCCATATCGAACCATCCACCCCCAATAAGTATTACCACTAACGACTGTCACATATGTCGCAGACGGAGGAGTTGATGGTTGAACTCGACCTGAATTCTTCATTCCTGCAAACGATCCGACAGGTTTCCTAATTTTAACCAAAGTAATATCAACATAGATTGCGTTTTTGTTGTTATCACTAATCTTCTTATTGAATGATTTGATTAAATAATCACTGTCATTAATACCATTGATAAGTGTAATCATTGCCGTTGGCTGACGTTGCCAGTCGTATAAAGAAGTTGCTCTTCGATTTGCCTCGTTAAAATCCTTACCAACGATATATCCAGTAATGTTGACATTGTTACTACTGAACTTTGAATTATCGCTAATCGTTCCCCCATCTTCAACTGGATATTGAGCAACATCTGATTCTGACTGTTGGTTCTCCTGATCAGCATAGATGACAATTTGTTCCTTATTTCTTTCTAAAATAATTCCCTTGTTCGTCATAATTAAGCTCCTAACGCTGAATAGTTACTGTTAAACTTACGCAACACTTCTTCTAGCTTCTTCTCTACTTGTCGGCCAATTTCATCAGCCATGTCTTTAGCATTTCCGCTAGTGTCATTAATGTTGATTTCAATCTTACCAATGCTTAATTTTGTTTCTGTCTTCGTCTTTGCTAGCTGATTGCTAGACCCATTGTTAGCCTTGCTTGACTTACGGTTGTTAATAGCTTCAACAGCACCTTCTGTCCCTTCAGCATAGCGAGTAAGTCCAGAACCAAACTTTCGCTTCGTATCGTCCCCGTTAAGGACGTGAGCGCCTGCTGGTAAGTCAACAATCATGTTGCGTTTCTTTGGAAATAGTCCAATGAATCCATTCGGAAGCATGTAGGCTTCACGGTAGTTTTCTCCCTTGCCATCATTAACTAATGCCAATCCACCTTGGTGTCCACCACCAGATCCGCCAGCATACGCAGGAATTCTAGCAAACGCAGAAACTGCACCATAAGTACCAGTGGCAAGTTTACTTGCTCCCTTTCCTGCAACGTTAGCAGTGATAGTAATTGTCTTAGACTTCAATCCATTAATAGCTGCTGCTAAACTATTAACTTTATTTGTTGCGGAACTAGCGGAAGAACCAATGTTTGAAATAGATCCAGCAACTTTTGAACTTGACGAAGTTCCGGAACTAGCCATCTTGTTGAAGGCACTAGTCATTGGAGAAACAGATTTGTTTGCTCCAGAATTAATTGCACCGTAAACAATTGCCATCCCAGCAGTGACTGCAGCAGCAACTTTTGCCATTCCGCTAGTCGCTACACTTGAAACCTTAGACATTGAACTAGACATCGAACTAGACATCTTGTTGAAACCGCTAGATGAAACCGTTCCTAATTTGCTTAATCCAGAATTAATGGTTGAAACAATTTTACTTGCTCCGGACGAAGCAGCACTTTTTGCTTTGCTAATACCAGAACGAACGGAAGAAGCAAGACCACTCATTGCAGATTTTGCAGAAGAATTTACATTCTTCAAACCTGAACTGATGGCCTTTCCAATGCCAGAAGAACCACTCGAAGCAGCAGATTTTGCCTTGTTCATTCCAGACTTAACGCTACTTACTAATTTATTAAAAGCTCCCCTAGCTGAGCTATCCATCCCCTTGAAAGAGCTCTTAAACGAATTCGTTAGCCCTTTAGCACCAGACTTAGCGGCATTTTGAGCCTTTTTAATTCCTGACGAAAGCGAAGAACCAATCTTAGAAGAACCAGACTTAATGCTATTAAATGCAGAATTGAAAGACTTTCCAAGTGCTGCCCCAGCTTTCTTACCAGCGCTACTAGTTTTACTAATATTTTTATTAGCAGAACTAGCAGATTTACTGACATTTTTAGCTTCGTTATTAGCTCCCTTGGCTGAACTTTTGGCGTGGCCAAACGGATTAAGCTTACTTAACCAATTAGGTAACTTTGGAAACTTGATTTTTGGAAACTTGAAGTCTTTAAAAGGGTTTTTAATCTTTGGAATTTTAGGAAGACTAATCTTAGGCATTTTCCAGCCAGCAAATGGATTTTTAATGCGTGGCAACTTAGGCATTTTTAAGTTAGGAAACTTCCAACTCTTAAATGGATTTGTCATCTTTGGAAGCTTTGGCATATTCAGCTTTGGCATCTTCCAATTAGCGAACGGATTTTTAAGCTTTGGCATGCTGCCTTCTCGGTCATTTCTATTAAATGCCGATTTATGATCAGTACGCTTGAACAGTGTTGGGAAATGGAAGCCTTTAAATAGATCATTGGAATGATTACTATTTCTATGACTCTTATCTTCCGGCAATACTCGATTGTGCATTACCTTATCGCCAAACTTCATCAAGCCGTTCCAGTTAGAACCGACAAAACCACCAGCTTTATCTCCTAACCAAGAACCAGCCAATCCTCCGGCTACAGTCCCAACAGGTCCAACAAAAGATCCCAGAGCCGCTCCTAAAGTGCCGCCTATACCTGCACCAACTGCTGAACCAACTCCTTCATGGCGTTTCTTAGTCCCTGCCTTGCTGTTCTTCATGGCACTATAAATGTCAAAACCAGCAAATGCAGCGTTTAATGCTCCGCCACCTCGGCTAAAGATACTCTTTCCCACTCGTCCAGCTCCAACTGCAAGACCTCCGAGCTTTGTACCCCCAACACGGCTTAGTAAATTAGCAGAACCAATTCCTAACTTGCCAATTCCGGTTGAAGATGCCATGAGTGCCTTACCCATAACACCCTTAATGCCGCCTTTACTTGCTAAGCCAGCACCTTTAAGGAACATATTATCAACGCCTGCACCAAATTTAGAGTTGGCCATCTTTTCGGCAAGAGTAAACTTTCCAGCACTTGAAACAACTCGACCTTTGTTTGCCAATCCTCCCCCAGCTAATTCAGAAGCACCAGCAATACCATTAGCTCCTGCCATCTTGGTAGCGGCGGCCATCATGGTATCGGCTGCTGTCATCATCTTGTCGCCAGCTTTTATATGTGGTTGACCACCGATAATCTTTGAAAGTGAACCACCAATAATCGGCAACTTTCCAGCTAATTCAGAAGCATATCCCAGCAATTTTTCAAACGGCTTCCCAATAACAGGCAAGTGCTTAGCTGCTTTCAAAGCAACAATGAACGCCGTTACCTTACCAGTTATTTCGCCTATATCCTTGGCTTTATCACCAGCACCTTTCGGAAGAATATCAATTAATTTTTGATACTGTTTTCCAACAAACTTGGCAGTATCTCCTACAGCATTCTTAATATTGCCGAATTCAGTAACGAAACCGTCAGCAAATCCAGAACGGAACTGAGACGTTGCTCCCCAAATCTTACCGACACCGTTACCAACTTCAAAGGCAAAGTTAGTGAATTTGACAGTTATATCTGATAGTGACTTACCAACTGATTCTGCCCACTTATCTGAATCTGTACCATTAATCCATTTAGTCGCTTTTTCAAATAGACCAGATGAAGCCTTTCCAAGTGGTTCTAAGAAACTGTTCTCAAACTTACCAACCAAACGCGGCAGTCCGTTTTCAAAAGAACGCACCATTCCTGGAATCGTCTTTTGAGCGTTTTCGGCAGCGTGCTTAAACTTATCATCTCCCAAGTAATTCAAAGCATCTTCCAGCATCGCTGCAGACACTTCTTTATTCTTGATTCTATCTCGCAAAGAACCTTTGTTTCTTTCGACATCTTTTTCATCAACGTCTGCAATGTTCTTATGCTGTGTTTGAGCCAAATAGGCACGGGTCAAGGCGCTATTTAACGCTGGTGCATATTGAACCATTTGGTTCATTGCACCACCGGTAACATATCCTCGATCGAGCGAGTGACCAACACCATACATTGCGAATCTACTTGCCTGCGCGTCCGACATGTTCATTGCGTCCGCAATCATCATTTCTGAATGAACTAATCGCTTCGTTCGATCGGCATTTTCGGTAGCGTGATACATCTGCTGATAGCCTTCATTGACTAAATCAAGTGAACGGCCTGTCGTTCTAGATGTGCTTTGGATTCCACTAATAATGCCACTAGCGGTTCCAGAATCTCTTGCGCTGATTCCTTCACCACGAGCACCATCAACCAAAGTACCCCATGTTCCGCCCATTCCAGATACTTCGCTGTTGTACTTTGCACCTTCCTTGAACAGGTCTTGGACATATTCAGCTCCTCTCATGACTCCGCTGGCCATCAGCATTCCCGGAGCAAACAAAGCCAAGCTTTCTTTAGCAGCACTCTTAATTCGCCCCTCACTCTTTGCGCCACCATTCGAAGAACCAAGCATGGAACTTCGTGCAGCCGCTTGATTGATTGAATTTGTCTGTGCTTGGTATTTTTCTGCTAACGCCAGATCTTTTTGACGAGCAGCCGCTAACTTTTCAGCCGCTGCAACACTTTTTTCAATCGATGCAGTTTCTTTGTCTTGTGCGTTAGCTGCCTTCACAGCATATTCACTTGCCTTAGATTGTTCCTGCGCCAATTTAGCAGATGCTTCAGCACTCTTGGTCTGTGCTTGTGTTAGCTTTTCAGCACTAATTTCAGCCTTGTTAGCCTTTTCAACCGTTTGCGATTGAGATTGAGCTACCTTTTCGGCACTAATGACTGCCTTATCGTTTGCAACGCTTTCTTTCGCCTTATTTTCGGCTATTTTGGCGCTTGAAGCTGATAAACGTTCAGACATACTCAATTGTTCAGAAAGAGCGCTAGTGCCTCGCTGGAGCTTTTCAGCAACACCCGCTCCAGAATTTGCCGCACTTTCTAAGTTTTCTTTAAAACGATTAACGTTTTCAGATGCGAGCTTTGTTTCCTCGACAATTTTGCCAATTCCACCATTAGCTCCTCCTGACATTCCAAATCCACGAGATGTCAATTCATCTAACTTTGTCAAACTAGCGATGGTACTGTTAGTCGCTTCATTAAGCTTTTCCAATTCGCTTATACCACTAACTGAAACGGATACCTGAGCTTCAGTATCTCTTAATCCTGCCATTTTTAACCTCCTTTCTTGTTTAGATATAAAAAAAAGACCAATCACGAATGATTGGCCTTAATTGAGAACGTCTAGGCCTTCGCCGTTCCTTACTTTAATGCTTTGAGAGGCACAGTATAGCAACAAATCTCTGCGCTTTTGTGTCGCGTATTTGTAATCATTACGATCAATACTCAATGCTCCTAGTAAATATGGCAACCATGCAGACAAATTTCTCTTTATTTCTTCTTCAATTTCAAAATTAGACGCGTACCCCGTCAAGCATTTCCCCAAGAAACGTATCAAGAGCTTGAAGGACTTCAAACATCCCCTTATGAGTATCGAACCATTCAAGTCCCTTTGAGCGAACTTCTGGATCAGTTACCAACTGCTTAACCATCTGTTGACGGTATTCAGTTAAGTTAGATGCAACCAAGTCAGTAATCTTCAATCCAGCTTCAATTCCTGGGAATTGGAAGTGATATTCACGTAACACGTTGCCATCATTATCCTTGTATTCAAAAGTCTTTGTTTGGCCAAATGCACTTTGGACTTCATCAGTAGCTGTTGTTGACTTAGCTTGTGGTTGATCATTAACTGGTGTTTCCGTTACCTCTTGAGTTTCGTTTGGTTGTGTAGCTGCTTGTTCGTTAAATTCTGACATTATAGGATCTCCTCTTTAATTTTAGTCTTGCGCTTCGTATTGGTAATCGATTACCTTGATTTGAAATTCACGACTTGGGTTGTTTTCAGTGACGTTTCCATTAGGCTTGCGAACGATAATCGCTTCCGTTCCACCAACCCGTTCAGCAGAAGTCTTAATCATCACACCAAAAGTGGAACGTTGACCAGCCAATTGCATCATCTTCTTAAATGAAGGCGTTCCTGGGATTAGACGAACAGTGATTGTTCCACCCGTGTGATTCTTATCCAACACATAACCGTTTCCGAAAGCGTCCTGTTGGACTTGAGCGTTGTCTTGGTCTTGCGTCCATGAAACAGGGTCAGCGCCAGCAACGAAATTTGACAATGAAAAACCATCAACGATGATTGAATCAGTGTTCACATTAAATCGAATCATGCTTTAATCTCCTTTTCTTAAATTGCATCAGCGATTTGTCCAGAAACAACAATGTTATGAATTGCGCCTGCCTGAACATACTTAAATGCAGCACCACGGTAAGTTCGTGTATGAACGTCTGAAGAAGATTGACTAGAACGAGGCGTTGCTGTCACAACATACGCTGGTCGTCCTGTCTTATCATCAGTTGCAATAATTCCGTTGTTTGCTGCTGACATCAATACCAAATCAATTGCTGATTGAATTTGAATAATTCCGCGTTGGTCGTATGACAACTTTGCTGTATTCGTCAACAACTCTTGCAATGATGCCTTGATTTCATTTTCAATCCAAATCCGAGCGTGAATTTCATCAATGTAATCACCAGTAATTGTCCAACCTTCAGACAACATGTACGCACCACCAACGGCCTTTACATAACTAATACCGTTGGCCTTCTTAATCTGTCCAAGTTCGCTTGATGTGTACCCATTAGGGGCAATTCCTGTCACCGAACGGAACTTCCATGTTGTTGATCCTGGTTGCAAATTAGCAATGTTACCAACTGCCGCTGCATCTAGACGTCCCTTATCCAACGGATGAACGAATGCAATCAAATTCTTACTTGTTGACAAAGATGACAACTTTGCAGAATCTGATACTTGGACAACCGTAAACTTGTCACCAATTTCAGTTGTAGCCCCCGCAAAAGTAGCGACTTCGTTTTGATCCGATACATCATCCAACAATGCAAACATCCAATCAGCGTCTGCAAACATATTAACCGCTGTCTCAATGTCTGTATATTGAATAATGTCAACATGGTCTGGTCGGTTTGATTGCGCAAAAATCAATTGCGCCACCTTTGATACCGTTGAACCAGAACCAAATGCAGTCGCAACGTCTGTTGAACTATTAAATTCTTGCAGTGTTGGCTTAAACGAAGGGTCACCACCAGTCTTCTTTGTAAAGATTGCTGGCGTACCTAATCCCTGTGCAATAACAGGGCTTTGAGCAGAAATAACGACATCTACATCGCTTTGAAGTGCTTCAATACTCATATTTAATTAACCTTTCTTTATTCTAATGTTGTCATTCGTGACAACTTCTTCAATTGCTGGATTAGTTTCATCTTCTGGAACGTTGATTACTCTAAATCTAGCTTCAAATTTAACTCGACGGTCAGTATCAATCGCCATCGGATTATTAAGAACCGATTGATCATAGATTTGTATGACATCAATCCCTTTATCTGATAACTGATACTGAATCTCTCTATCCTTCAGCCACATCATCATCTTATTTCCAGCTTCTAGGCTTTCTGACAATAGATTCGAGTGTCCAATAAACATCAATACGATATCAAATTGGTCTTGCAACTCAACTGATGAGCCGATATCAATGTGCGTGTCGATAAAGTCGTAAGTGACATAAGGATATTCAGGAACAGTTGCGTTTCCATAACTAGGGCGCAAGGTCAATCCTAGGTCTTCCTTGAATCCAACAACAAACTGCGACATAAATTTTTCATAATCAAAAATATGCAACTCTTTCATAAGTTTGTCTGTCCCTTCAAGTAGTAAATAACAACGTCTGAATAATCAGAGTAGTCATCAACAGCAATAACCTCGTACTCGTTACCATTGTGGTAAACACGAGAACCAACTGGAACGCTAATCAACGAATACCATACGTGGTCTGTTGTTTGCACAACTCCTGCATCAGTAATTGATTGTCTAACCGTCTGATTAGCACCTACAGGCATGTCTCCTTGGTTATAAGGAAGAATAACCTCGTGAACCGATACCTTATCGCCAAATCCTTTAACTGTTTCTCCAAGAGCGTTGGTTTTGTCCTCCCGTTTGGCATATTGAAAATCAATCGCATATTTGCGAATCATTTTTGCAAATGATTTCTTTTTCATTTCTCAACCTCCCCTCGAACTGCACCTTGTAACGCTCCTGTGTCAATCAAAGGACGTGAACCGTTCTTGTTTGCAATGGTGATCGGCGCATTCGCTTTAAAATCACCATTAAACATCGTCGTCTTGATGTCTAATGCCATTTTGTCTGCCAAATTTTTCTTTAAACCTTTGACATTTTTGCCACTAATGGCAGAAATAGCCATTTCATTAACAATCTTTCCCCACTCTTCCGAATGTCTTAGAACTGTCTGTGCTATGAAAGGCCTAGCAGGTATGGTTACTGATTTAAGCTTTCTAAAACTACCATCACGCATTGGAATAGTTAAGTATTCACCATTCTTAGGTGTAATGGTTGCCCCGTATTCTTGCACATGTGCAATCATGTGTTCCTTACCATCGTCCAACACCCCCGCCCTTAAATTTGAACCATTTAGCTCATTAAGAGACTGAATTGCTTCTGGGATGTTGTTGGTATCTTTAATCATGAGGTAAACGACTCACCTTAATTCGCAACATCCAATATTGACCACCGTACGAGGCGAAACGGCGTTCGTAAGTTTGCGGATTCCAAGTTCGAATATCAACTGGTTGAACACCGTACTTTTGGAAGAAACTGTAAAACGTCTCTCCGTCTTGTGGCATATATCCAACCCATTGATAATCATCTTCATTTGGCAAATCAGGGTAATAGTAATACTCCTTAGGCGGAAGTAACCCTGATTCTTTAAATGCCTTAGAAGCCAAGATTTCAGCATGAACAGGCTTCACATAGTGCGACTGTGGAAACTGTTCTTCCGGAGTTGGTTCTGCTGGTTGAGAAAGTGAACTACCTGTTTCGGCTGTTCCATTTGTTCCAGTGGCTGAACTTGATCCGCTTGTTCCTTCTTGGCTTGATTGTGTGCTTGTTGCTTGGTTTGCTGTTGCACTTCCCGTTTGGGTTGCGCTTGTTGACCCGTTGGCAACGTTTCCTCCTGCGACTGTTTGGTCGTTTGCTTGGTTTTCTGAGCCATCAGCCATGACTTCTCCTTTCCTTAAATAAAACGCCCAACGTTTCCACCTAGTCCTAGGCGTTCCAAAAGTTGGTTATATTCTCGTTCATAACGATCACCATAACGTTCATCACCAGAGTAATGAGCATATGTTGTTTGAAGCGCACCAACTTTTTCACTGGAAACACCATCGACAGATGAATTGCGTGATTGGGCAATCATCGTTAATAAATGGCAAGCGTACAGACGAGACGCACGTTCTTTGTACACAGTAGGAACTTCATCAATGTCTACTTGTGCGCTTGCGTCAGCAATAACTGCATCAGTTTGGTTACTATCGATTTCGTTTTCTACAAAGAAATCGTCACCAATCATCAGCTTAATTGACTTAGTGTCTGCATATGTCATGATCTTATCCCAATACTGATGCCTGCAACAAAGTGTTCTTCTGTGCCAATGTTGGAACAGCAAGAGCAGTTGCCTTAATTCCGTTAATAATTGGATCAGAGCTTTCATGCCATGAAGTCAAGGCGATGTTCCCAACCTTTGAAAGGTCAACACCAGACTGTGAACCAAGTGCAGCTTCTTCTTCAGTAATTCCGAATGCTGTTTCACCAACAATTCCATCACCAAATAATGCCAAACGTCCATCTGAAATCATGTTTTTGGTTACACCATTGTCTTGGTACTTCTGTGAGTAAACTACCAATTCTGGCAAATCGTTGTTAGCCAAGAAATTGTTCAATTCTGATGACATTACTGACTTCAAGCCGAACTGTGAATTCAATCCGTTTACTCGCTTAACAGTGTTAGGGTTCGTGCGGATAGCATTGAACGCCTTCTTTGACAAGATTCCACGAGTCACGTCAAAGTTTGCATTGTCAACCCAGTCTTCAAGCACTTCAATTGGGTCAACGTTTGGATCAGCAAAGTTAACCGCGGACAATTGAGATGAATCAGGCAAACCATAATCGAACTTTTGTTCAGCAGTTGCTCCCGTCATTGCCGTTGGCATAGTGAACGTCTTTTCAGTCAAAGCACGAACACGCATCAATTCCAACGCAGCGTTAGTTGAGTTAACCAAATTAGTTGCGTCATTAAACACGTTGTTCTTCAAATAAGCCAATTCATCAGCAGAACGTGGCATTGACAACTTGCGCATTTCAGAACCCTTCAGCAACATCTTTCGCTTCAAGATGTAAGCTTCAACTGATGTTCGTTCTGCAGAACGTGAACCAATTTCACTTTCCGTATCTTCGCCATGAATGTGAGCAATTTCTGGGATGTTTGTTTGACCATTAATTACCCAAATATCGTCTGTTTCAAACTTGTGGGCTGGGAACAATTCCATCAATGGGAATTGCTTCAATCCTACTTCGCCTGCATAATTGACCAACTCATGTGTTGGGAATAAATCCAATACTGTTGTAGCCATTACTTATTACCTCCTTGATCTGATTGAGAAGTTGCTGCTGATGTTGGTGTTGCTTGCGTTGACGTGTCAACGTTAAAGTCTTCCACGAACTTAAATCCAGCATCGGCTAACTGCTTCTTGTATTCTGCTGTCAATCCGTTCACTCGGTTGCCGTATACGACCCCTCCGAACATGACAGAAACAGGGGCATTGTCACCAGCGGATACTTCACGACCGGTGAATACAATACCCTTTGCTTGACTTCCGACAACATAAACATCTCCTGGCTGTACTGTCTTATTAACAGACACAGTCATCAACAATGGTCGAACTGTTGAACTTGCCAAGAAATTTGGCTCTTTATAACTTTGCGAATTTGACTTCATCGTCAATCTCCTCCTTAACTTCGCTTGAACATGCTACTTTTATTTTTTGCAGCATCGTTCAGTTCCTTTTGGCGCTTTGCCAAACGTGTTGCTTCACTTTCACTTCCAGCGCCTCCGTTACCAACGTTGTGCCCAAGTGAATTTCCTTGGCGTGACTTCTTGAATAGGTTTTCAGCCGCACGATTGACTGCTTCAGAATAAGCTTCGATGTTCGCATTGGTCGTGTCAGCTTCGTCAGTGACAAGTAAGTCAAGAATATGGTCGTCTACTTCGACCCCCTTCTCTGTGATTTGCTTGCGAGCCTCTGCGGTCATCTCGTTACGAGCCATCTTCATCTTCAAAGCCCGGTTTTCTTCTTCCAGCTTCTTATTTAACTCGTTAGCCTTCTCTTCGGCTGACATCCCCTTCAAGCGTTTAGCCTCGTTTTCTTCTTCCTTCTGCTTCTCTTTGTAAGCATTAAGAGCTTCTTCGATGGCTTTCTTTTGATTACTCTTGGCAGCTCGATCAAGACGTGAGTTAAGTTCTGCCTTTGTCAGCGTTACTTTATCGTCTTGGGTGTTGTTCTGATTTTCATCTTCAACACCTTGTTCGCCTTGATTCTGGTTGTCTTGTCCACCTTGGATGTTCTGTTGGTCTTCCTGTTGGGTACCGTTTGCTTCGGTCATAAAAGTCTCCTCCCTATTTTTGAGCGTTTTGGTTCGCTTTTTTATTTAACACTTGCGCACTTATATACCGCTGGGCATGGTTTGCGGTTGTTTATCACACTTTTTCAAACAACTTTTTGAAATCTTTGTCTGTGTATCCGTGAAATCCATCCACGTCCTTTACGATCCACGAACCTGCGTTGAATGTTTGCCCGCTTGGTAGAATAACCACCAAATCTTTGTTTACTTCAACGTCATAGTTGAGTGGGTCTTTGATTGGGGGCAAAAACGTTTGAATATCATTTCCAACCACATCTTTAAACCAATCAGGTTGTTTCGCCCCAATCTTGAACGCTTCAATTTCACGCTCTTTTGGCTTGTACAGCGTTTTCACTTCTTCAACGTCCAAAGACACGTCTTCTGTCTTTTTAGTCGTTTTAGAGCTCCTAGCTACCATTTATTACCTCCATTTATTCGTCATCTGGGTCATCATCTGTAATTTCGCCATACTCGTTTACTAGCCGAACCTCACACCGACAGTTGTAGTGGCTCGGTACTCTTGAGGTCGCTTCATCAACCGTAAAGATACGTCCGATATTCTCAACGCAAAACTTGCATGGATCAATTTCGTTAATGATGGTTGCCTGTTTTATTTTGAGTACTTTGGCAATTTCTTTTTTGTATAGCGAGTGAGCCAAAGCGGTCATTGTCCGATACGTTCGAATGTTGTCGCTGTCTAATCTTGATAGCCAACCTGTTGGATTGTTTTCATTCTTAACTTTGTAATCCTTTGTTACTTTGTCATCTTTCGATACAATAGCCGGCTGTACATTTCCGCTATTCAAAAAAACAGCCATATCGTCACGATTAACGCCTGTTCTAATCTTTCCCTTTACTGCGTTAGCAATACCATTTGAAGCATTAACAGTGGCGTTGTAGTTAATTTCAGATACCGTGTTTCCGTTTGCATCTACTGTTTTGGAAAAATCAGGCGCAATACCTGCTATGAGCTTATTGCTTTCAAATTGACCACCTTTGTTAATTAGATGGGAAATAGCCATCTCACGGTCTGCTTTACCGCTTTTCTGCATGATTCTATTTGAATCTTTCATGTGTCCAAGCAAAACCAAAAAAACAGCGACTGTGATAGCAGCGCTGTTGCTTGATTTATAACTATTCAACGACGTATCAAGGCCTAACTGAACCTCATGACTGCCCATCATGTCTTTATCAGCCTCAATATCCTCATACAGCCGATTAATAACCTCTGCTTGCTTCTTTCCGGGTAGTTTATCCAGAAAGTAAACAGGAATCGTACCGCTTGAATTCCCTAGGTCGTCTTCTAGCAAGTCCGACAGCGCAATTCTTAGTTTGTCGAGTGTTGATTTGCTTAGCTTGTTGAGCGATTTCGACAGTTCAATGTCGTTATTCAGCACATCTTGGATATATTGTTGCTCGCTCTTCTTATCATCTGCACTAATCACATCAATTCCTCCGAACAAAAAAGCGACTACTTTTTGATCGTGGTCGCTTTCAAATTAGCTTTAATCATTATCATTGCGCTTCATGATTGGCTTGATTTCGGTATCAGTACCTTTCATGGTTTTTCGGTCTAACTCAATCTTTGTCATTTCTCCTTGCGCGTCCTTAACAATCTGAATGTTGGAAAGGATTGTTTCAAGTGATATACCACCCGCAGCACGCACGTTCATCATGTTGACTAGTGACTGTGAGATGTCTAGCAGGTCGATTGGTTCCGTGTAATTTGGCTTGATATCGACGTTGTCTACCATGTCTTCAATACCGTTAATATTGAACAAGCACCGATAAATTTCAATCATCGCCTTTTGGAAACTGCTTGCCTTTGTATTGGCCAACTGGCGCATACCTTGCAGACGTTGTTTAAGAGCTGTTCCACTGGCAGCGTTCGTAAACTCTCGATCGTTCAGGTTTACAACGCTACTAATGTCATACATGGTCTGTACTAGCCGATTTATCAAGTGTTCCTGTGTCTCATCTGCGTTAGGCTTCTCAACAAACCCGATATCACTTGTGCGACCATCCCCATCAGTTCGACCTTCAAAAATTCGTTTGTCACGCAGGTCAGCGGAATCTTCATCCTTCGGGTCGCTCATTTTGAAGTTGATAATCTTCATGAAAGCATCGCCGAAGTAATCAACGTCGTTTTTCTTTTCTGACATCGCACTGTCGATTGCGTCAATAATTGTCATAACGTCTTCGTACAGTCCCATTCGCTCACGGTCAACAAGAAACTCAACCATTGGCAAACGCCCATAATCAAGCACGCTGTCGCCAAACTCAATATAAGAGTCGTTAATATCAGAACCAATCTTGAAGTCAATTATTTGTTTGACTGAAGCATTTACTTCGTTTAGACCGGTCTTAGCATTTTTGGAAACATCAACTTCATACGAGTACAAGTTGGCCGTGTCATATAGGTCAGCACCGGTTCCGTTTGTCTTGCCGGTGTACAGAACAGCAAACACGGGTATCTTTTGCAGACCGTCATTGTAAATGATGAAACCGTCACGTGGATCAATTTCAGTCAATCGTGTTTGTCCTATTTCGTCTTGGAAGACAAATGCCATAGCACGACCAAAAATATCAACGTATTTGGACTCTTCAGAGTAAAACTTGTCAATTTGATTCAAACGATTAAAGTGCTTCAACACTGTGTTAGCATCTTCAATCTCTTTTTCCCTTCCACCATCATCATCATTGACGGTCACAGAAATATCAGGAGCTACTCCAGCGAAGTAACCGGAGAAAGCCTTAACCAGTTGTTTTGGATAGTTGATGATTAAACGATTATCAGGCTTGAAATCAGCCTTACCTCGTTGGCCAACAATGGCTGTATGTTGACCCTTGTAATATTTGAAGAGACGGTCATACTTGTTCTTCATTTCGTTCTTGTGGTAGCTAATGATTTGGTTTAAGTCGCTATACTTCAACCCTTGCCATGAGCTATCATCTCCAAACGCTTTAACATAAAACACACCGTTCTCGTCTACCCTTGCAGTCGATGAGAAAGTTTTGCCATCGTTTAGGAACATCACGCCATCATTTATGCTGTCCGTTTTCTTCGCCATATTGCTTCCTCCTAACTAAAGAGCATTTGAGTCACACTCTTTATATTCTTGTTGTTCATGATGTCCTTAATCACATATCTGATTGCATCAAGCGAATCATCGTGATCCTTGACAACTTTGCCAGTCTTGTCGTCCCAAACGTAACCGTGAATGTTGTCCTCGAAGATTGACACACTGTTACCGCTTTGATCACGACTGGTTAACACGTCACGAACGCACAAGAATTCACGTCGTTTAATCAGCGAAGCCATAATCTCGATGCCTTCATCAACTTTCTTGTCTGCATACTGGGCATTCAGTCCAGCATCAGAGAAAGCATCAATGTGTTCCGTTCTGGCCGTGTCACAGATGAACGGTATATTTCTACCAAACAATCGTTCGACTTCTTCGCCAACTTCTATCCAGTAACTAATCGGCTTCAATTGCTTGCTGTGTTCGTACACAAGATAGTAGCGACCGTCTACACCAACACCAATAACAACAATCGAACCATAGTGCTTATATCCCCAATCGACACCAGCTATATAACGCTTCATCTGGGGCAAATCTGCACGTTCAATGTAGTTTTCATCGTCATACCAGTCAACGTAAACAGCTCCTTCTGCAGAAGTCCACAGCCCTAATATGGCGCGGTCATATAATGCACCACTTCCATAACTTGCCTTTAATTGCTTGATGTAATCTTCAGAAAGAAACTTGCGATTGTCGTCAAGTTTGAAATTAATCACCCTGATACGAACATCTTCATCCCCGGCCTTGTCGATATACTTCTGCTTAAGCCAGTGACTAGGACTGTCTGGGTTCGTATCGCAGATGATTCGACCATTAGCCTTAGAAACACGCTGATTGATTTCGTTAAACACGTTCTCAACCGCAAGGCTCGCTTCGTTGACATAAGCACCATATGCCGTTAGACCTCGAATACTACCAACTCCTCGTTCAGTACCCGTATAAGCAAGAACGACCTTAACCCCAAACAATCTAAAAGAACCGTTCTTGTCGAAGTTAATCGGCAAATGCAAACGGTTCTCGATAGGGTTTAACACGTTGTTAGCAATCGTTTTCGATGAAACACCGCCAAGAATATAAATAGGTTCGTCAATGCGTTCCCTCTTTGCCTGATCAGATACACGCAACAGTTCCATCAGGAAGATATCATTATCAACGACCGTCTTACCAGTACGGACAGCACCAGAAAGAATCATGATTTTAAAGTCTTCATTTGTGTAAGCCTTGATAGCCTCAATCTGCTTATCAGTATAGATATTCGCAAGGTTACCCTTCATCATCATTCTCCTTAGCATCTCCGCTAATCTTATCCATCAATTCAGCAACAGCAGTAACAACCTTATCATCACTATCAGCCATCAACTTAGCACGACCTTCAGCAATATCAGCTTCGGCACGTTCTTTACGAAGCTTATTCGTTTCATGAATGATTGTTCCATCATCACGCAAATACTCCAGCAACTTGTCACGGGCTTTATTGCGGTCATGTAGCTCAACCATTGGACCATCTTTTCCAACTGTAACTTTTTTAACTGCCCAGCTATCAACCGAGTCACTGTCTTTCAGTGCAACCCATGACTTGTGGCGGGTATATTGTTTACCACTCTCTTCATCAATCGACTCAAATTCATTTGAACCCCAATCAGCGAAATCACGAACGTCAGCCTTTGCTTCCTTAGCCATATCATCAATCAAATCAAAAACGCCTATGCCGAGCTCTGCTAATCGAGCCTGACGTAGACGTTTGATTTCGGTTTGAATGTTAGCATTTGTTAGCAATCTAGAAGCATTTACTTTTGCCGTATCGTAGTCAACATCATAGGCATTTATATATGCTTGTGTTTGATTGGCAAGTCTCACAACCTCACTAGCAAAGGCTTTTTGCTTGTCAGTAAGGTCGCTATCTTCCAACTCTTGAATAGCTGGATGTAGCTCTTTTTTGGTTGCAACCTTTTGCGACTTGGTTGCAACTTTTTTATTAGAGGTTGCAACCTTGGTTTCATCTGACCAATAACGAGACTTCCAAGACTTAACTGTACTTAAGCTAACATCATACTTCTCAGCAATCTCCTTGTACTTCATACCAGCTAAGTAGTCTTGCTTAGCTTCATCACGTTTTGTCATGTCATTGTAGCTCCTCCTTTCACTTTGATTTATGTACTAAAAAAGACAGCCTAAGCTGTCTACCCTACAATTAACAATTAGCTGTCCATTTCTTCCGGATCCCAGTCAGTAATTCTAACATCTACCGCCTGATTTGTACGACTACTAATCTTTACCTTGCAATAATATGGTTTTACAGACAAGAACATCTCTTTCCATTTTTCTTCAGCATGTAAATCCTCATTCATACTAAATTTATATGTTTCGTCTGTTTTCAGGTATTGTGTTGCTGATTTTGAAATTAACAAAGTTCCTTTACTACTTGAGTAGTTGGCATTTAAAATTTTAGCTTCAATCTTAAATTCGTCAGCTAATTCAATGGTTCTATCTTCAAAGGTGTCCCTGTCTTTTGCATCTAATTCAATATTATCAACTCCATCTGAACTAATTGAAATAGAACTAACACCATCATTGTTAATAGACTTTGACATCTTATCAAACGTTGGTTGAAGCTGTTCTGGTACGCCTTCCAAATATTGGGGAATTTGTATGGTAACTGTATTATTATCCCCGCTGATTATTGGAGCAACTATTGTTCCTGTATTTTCAGTAATTTCTTGTTTCACTTCTTTACCCTCATCACTAGCTTTTTTTCTAGCTTTCAGAACATCGTAAGATCCTTTTATTGTATTCCACAAAACATTGCTATTATTTACAACTTCAGCCAGTACAGGAATTCCGACAGAAGTGTAGAAAGCCTGAAAATCTGTTATTAAAGAACCATCTTTAAATCCTTTAATAGAAACACTCAAATTTTCTTTATCGTTAGGTGTTAATCTTTCACGATTATTTAAGGCTAAATAAGTTTTATTAACTATACTTTTTGCATCATTTAATGCACTAATAACTCCGTCAATGTCGTATCCATCTGATGATGACATTGATTTACCAGCTACTCTTATTGAAAACGATTCAACATATTCTTTAGGCATACATCTCTCCCGTATATTTTTAAGTACAAATATACAGGATTATTGTTCGAACATGCGTTCCAAATAAAAAGTATCGGTAATGAATTATTTTTTCAACCATTTATAAACAAAATAAAACCAGATAAAAATAGGAATTGATATGATGAAAAAAGCCAATGAATATTGTGTAATGATTTCATTCATCCACCTCATATGCTTTCCGTAGTTAATCGCACCGTTTCGAAATCCATCCCGCATGTTAGCGTGTCGATAATCGTGTTTCTCTGGCCGTTCATCAGTCACAGTCGCAAACTGTTTATTAACAGCGGTCGCCTGTTCTTTATGACGTTTCATTCTGGTCTCTTTATCTTCATAAACCATTAGAACGTTGCTCCAAACCAGGCAATCTTAATGCCTAAAGTAATAATACCGATTGCTCCAGTAAATAAACCTACTGCTGTCATGTACAGCGCGCCTACGCACATCCATTCGAACGTGCGCTCTATATTCTTCATGATTTTATTTTTCATAGTTAACTCCAAAATAAAAACCACCGTTAGAATGAACTAACTAGTGGTTTATTATTTATTATTCAACTTTATTTATTAACGAACGGTAGCAACATGTACCAGCTTAACGATACCAACTACTAGTAGCATAATTCCGAAGAACTCCCACAAGAACAGCCCACCAAATAATGGACTAAACACCAACGTTACTCCGGCAAGCAAACTGATTAAGGCAGAAATGAATGTCCATACTCGGTTACTTCCCCAGCGATTGATGATTGTCATTTGAACAATACCTTCAATAGCCCATGTCAAACCAGTTAATATTCCTACTACAACAAGAAGTGATAAGGTCGCCGTTTCGATATCAAGGAAGATAAACAGACCAGCTACCATGTAAAGAATTGACATGATAATACCGATGATACGGTTTGACTTTCCTTGGTCAGTATCACGAAGAGAAACTAGTAACTTCGATACCCCAATTGCCAAAAAAGCAAATCCAATCATACCCGCTACAAAACTGGCACTCTTTTCAGGCCACACAGTAATAAAAGCGCCCATGATTGTAGAAATCAAGCCATCAATCCCAATTGTGCGTCGAACTCGTGATGTAAAAGCATCCATTTCAAATATCTCCTAAACAATAATTTTTATTCACAATTATTATATATCAAATAATAAATCATTGTTATTTAATATCAAAAATGACCATTGCATGATTTGCAACAGTCATTATGTACAGCAGCCACCTTCCGCCAGGAGATGACTACTACTCGCTACCAATTTCTTGGGTCTCGGCGAGCTATGGTTCTGGCTGGAGTCGAACCAACAACAGCGTCAGCATAATTGCTGATGTGCTCTACCAGTTGAGCTACAGAACCATCTGCCAACCATTCCAGGCTGACTATTTAAAGGAGCGTAGGTGTTTCCGCACCCCGCAAAAATTCTTTTACAAAATTTCTATACTACAAATATACCACCATTTTTAAGGCAAAATGCGAACTCAAAACGAACTCTTTTTAGGGGGTCAAGTTTTCCACAGGCTGAAAAAGAACGCTTTCAGTAAAATCTTTTTTAATGGCCTTCAAGTCCTTCTGACACTGCCTAACTGACTTATATAGTCGTCTAGCATCACTGATCCACGTATGACGTTCTCGGCCATAGCGTAGTTTTAATAATTTAACGTGGTATTCATCTAGTGAGAACTCATAATTTCTAACTGTTTCTATCTTGTGCCGGAGGCATCGAACAATTTCGTCATCTTCAACCTTGGCGATATTAGCGATAGTCGAGTCTAAAGTCGTATTAACGTTTTTAACTCTACCACCCCCAACGTTTTCATCTTGAAAGCTACTTGCATATTTCAAGTCACGTATTCGCCATGCTAAATCGTGCTGCCACTTGCCAGAGTAATAGCATTTAAAATATTGTTCCGCTGTATCCGCCAAATCTGTCACCCCCTACATGTTTAATTTAACTGCCCTTATTTCTACCCGTGGCCGTTCTTTATCAATTTCAAAGGACTCATAATATCCAGTTACATAATTCAGGCTGTCATTGGGCAAGAATGCTTTTCCTCGCACGTTCGCCTTCTGCATACCGTCTAGAATGAATTTCTTCATAAACGCCCAGTTATCTGAATCAGTGCGCTTATCAGGTACATACCACCGCAATTCCAACATACATGGCCACTCGAATCGTACACCGTTTACCATGGCCTGCTGTACTACTAACTGGCAATAATTGGTAGCCTGCTTCTTCATCTTTGAGCCAATGTAACGATTCTTTCGTTCAGCCTGAATGTATTTATTGAGCGTATATGATTTAAGAACGTTTAGATTGAACTCAATCATGGCCATTAAATTTAAAATCACGAAGACACTTAAACATCAAATAGATAAACGCCCATACTACGCTTCCTGCTAATACCGTTAGTACTGCTGCAAATAGCACCAACAAATAAATTCCAATCGTACTAATCATCTACATCACCCGTTTCATATCTACTGATTCCTAATACGACATAGCCATCTTTTTGTTCGTAATCAGTCATAAAGATGATTTCCCTTAAAATCGTTTCTGCTCGATGAATCGAACTAGTTTCAATCGTTGACCGTGACGAATAAGCTTTCCTTTTATAACTTTTGTTTTCTCTGTCATATCTTGAGAGAGCCAACAAATCTCCAACTTGATAGTCTCGGTCATTCTTACGAATTTCAAATGTTTTCACGCCGGTATCAACTAAATCGAAATATTTTTCGTCTAATTTAAGTTCATGTACTTTCATCATTTGCTCCAAACTGACACAAAACGTCCATACAGTGCTGTCATCAGATAGAATGCCATTGTCAACAACATTGGCAGTGAGCTAGCGGAATACCCAGCAGATAGAGCAATAACTGGTAGTATCATTAATCGCCCTCCTCTTCATAAATAAATTCAATCTCACATTTGTCTAAATCGTTACCAAAAATCTGATCGCCCTCTTTTGGGTTCATCGCTTTCTCAACGAATTCGTCAAAAAGTTGTTTGTTTTTAAAATCTGACCTATAAAGCGCATCGTTTTCAACCGAAATTCCACCTGTGAATGGGTCATATACCATATAACCAATCGAAACTGCCTTTATTTTTTTCATCAGTCAAATACCTCAATCAATTTCGGATTAGCAATTAATTTGAGTGCTTCAGTTGGGGAAATCGTTAATTCATATCCTTTTACAGATATTTCTTCATCAGGCGCAATCTCGATGTGATAACTAACCGTTATAGGAGCGTCTCCAAATATATTGGCTACATTGTTGAAATAACATTCATTCTCGAATAATATTTCACGTTGCTTGCTAGTCATTTTCATCACTCCACCTCTTCATAACCTAATACATATGCTTCGGCAATATCTTCAAAATCTACTTCTACTAAATCGTTGTCATTTAACTCATCGTACAAAGCACTTTGAACAGCTTTTCCAAGTCCGATTTCTTCCAAGATTTCAAGCAGTTCCGCTTCTCGCTTCGTTAATTTTGGTTGTGATTCAAATGTTACTTTTGCCATTTATTTCACCTCTTCCTTATCGTACATGTCGGGATTGTAACCCCATTCCCTAATTTCTGATTCTGTGAAAGGGTATTTTTTAAATATCCCAATTGGTAATGGCACGCTATCTTTAAGAACAAGATAACGTTCATTACCGTATTCATCCCTTTTCTTGTTCCTCCAGAAATGCTTCTTCTCTTTCTCAACAAATTGGTCATGCGCACAGTCACGAGTAGTTGGATTAGCAATCGCAAAAATCTCTTTCCATTCGTCGATAAAATCAAGTTCGCCAAATAGTTCATCCTGCATTTGAATCAATAAATTAGGATTCATCAAACCCATATTGTATTTTTCTTTTAACTCATCAAAACAATCAACAATCTTCTGATATTCTTCTTCAGTGAATTTTTTAGTCATGTGTTCTTCCTCTTTATTTTTTTAATAAATGCAGAAACTTGATTTCCTAATTCGCTATCAGGGTCTAATTTTCTAAACATTATTCCTATACCAATTCCTCTTTCACCAGTAATTCAAGTAGTAAATCTTGGCTATTTTTTCGTCCACAGGCACGCCCTGCAAATGGTAGTGCTTCATGAACTTCTTAATACCCCACTCGGTTGTGTGCTGCTGATTGATGTGATGGTCGTGGCATAGCGCCATACCTAGCCAGCCAAGATGGTTCATATCTTTGCGACTCATGGCGTAACCAATCGCCTTGCAGTGTGCAAACTCAATACCCCTGCTATTTCCGCATATAACGCATTTTTTGTTAATCAGGCACGAATACTCGAAACGTCTTCCAAAGTCGCTCTCGAGCTCTTTTATCGGCATTCTGGACAGTGCCACGTTGTGTGCCAGGCTAAAGTCTAATAACATGCTAATGAACTCGTTGGCGTCCGTTCGATTTCCTAACCGAGTCGACAGGCTGATATAGTCCAAATCGTTATCCAGACAATACTGAGCTTTGAAGTAGTTTTCTACCGCCTTGTTATCGCCTGCCCAGAAGCCACCAATGTCAGATTTAGCAATGTCGGCCATAATCGCATAGGCGAACTTGCGTTGCTGGGCTGTAATTGAACGCTCATCACGAAACACAACCCCTACCGAGTCAGTGTAGAAGTCGGTATCAACATCATCATCTAATTGAATTGTGAGTATATTGCCCCGCCTGCTAAGAACCTTACCTGGTGCTTCCATTCAGCCACCTCACAGCCTCTCAATCGTCAACTTGTAAATCTGGCCACCAACTTCAACGTGCTGATTAGCTGTAATTCCTGATCGTTCCGTGTATTCAAACGCTTCAACGGCCTTTGTTTCCACTCGTTCTTTATCAATTTTTATCACAGTTGAACCCCCAGCAAATAATCGGTTGTTACCCGGTACTTGTACGCCATTCGCTTTAGGATGAATAAACTAGGCTTAACGATTCCTTTTTCAATCCGTCCTAAATCTTTCTCATCAATTCCAATAATCTCGCTGGCATCTGCCAACTTTAATTTGGCACGCAAGCGTGCTTTTCTGTATGTCGTTGTCATTTTAAAAATTCCTATAAATGTGTATTCCGTCCATCTAGCATCGACATCAAATCTTCTTGTGGCTCTTGCTGTTGAACTTGTTCTTGCTGTTGAACATCGGCATTAGTAGTTATCTTTGGCTCTCGTTTGCCTTTGGTTGCTTTTTTAGGCCTTTTACCATCTCGGTAACCAAACTCACTAGCCTTGTCCGAATATTTATCAAATTTCTTAACTAGAGTTGAGCTTGAGAAGTTGGAGATAATGTCTTCCGTCCAGTTATCAACGATGTAATTCATTACGTCTTGAAATTCCTGAACTGAAATGTTCTTCATAACTAGCTGACCAAAGATTCCAGAATTTGTTAAAGTTCGATTCATCAAGTTGTTAAAGATATCCATCATTTCTTTTGCTGGATTTACAGATTCCACACCATTTCCCCCTTGGGGGATTAAGGGGGTATCTATCTCTATATCTTTCTCTAACTCTTTCTCTATCTCTGGTGTTCGTTTGTCGTACATTTGTACACCGTTAAACTTCTTTTGAGCTATCTTCTTCCTGTAAGCCTTGATCCTATCGGCTTCGGTAGATGATTTACCGATCATCGTTTGAATATCGAGCATATAAATTTCGCCAGATTCAAATACTTCAATTAATCCAAATTTCTTGAACAATTCAATAGCCCGTTCTACATCTCCAACACTGTGTCCAGTTACAACTGATAGCATTTCAGCATTGAATGGGATTCCATCGTTGAACATCAAGCGACCATCATATTTCAAACTCTTTAGATACATCTTTAGCAAGATGTTAGAAAACTTATAGCCGTCATTTGGAATACTCTCAAGCATTTTGATTTCATCAGAATCAAAGAACGATTCTTTCAATCTGATGTAGTAGTATTTCTTGTTGTCTGACACGTTAGTCTCCCTCCTGCATCAATACCTATACCAATTAGAACGGAAGGTCTGAATCACTAATCTCAATTCCACCATTATTAACTGGTGCTGATGATTGCTGTGCAGGTTGTGACGTTCCATTTTCTGCTCGTCGCTTATCAGCTTCCGCCTTTGATTCAAGCAGTGAGAAGTTATCGACTACTACTTCAGTCACATATACTCGCTGGCCTTGATTGTTTTCATAATTGCGTGTTTGCAACCGTCCTTCAATTGCAACCTGAGCCCCTTTGCCAGTAAAGTTTGCAAAGTTTTCGGCCGGCTTACGCCAGATAACAGCGTTGATGAAGTCTGCCTCACGTTCGCCATCATTATTCTTAAATGGTCGATTGACGGCCAACGTGAACGAGCCAACTGCAGTCCCTGATTGTGTGTAGCGAAGTTCTACATCTTTAGTCATTCGTCCAATCAATACCACTCGGTTAATCATGCTGATTCCTCATCTTTCTTATCTTCTTGTGCTACCTTTTCTTTGGCCTTATCAAGCAAGTTGTGAACCAGTGATTCAGCTCGTGGATATTCTTCTACAGTCAAATCTGATAACTTACCTAAATTCTTATTCGTCCATCCAATCAAGTTTGTACCTGTAAGCTTCTCGGCATTTTGAATCGTAATCTGTAAGATGTTGACTTGCTCTGCTGAAATCTTCTCAGGTTCAACGTCTGGTAAGTCCTCTCCTGCATAGATGTAAAGACCTAGACCAAACATAGCTAAGTTTTTTACGAGACACCGCATAACTGCTTTATTCTCATCTGTGGAAGTTGGCTTCATCAGCGACTTGTTCCGCATGTCCATAACGGGCAACCACATTCCAAGAGTTCGTCCTTGAATTGTGACAGAGGTCTTAACTGAATATCCTCGTTGGGGATTGCCAAATAAATATCCACCATCTTCGGCTTCTTTGACTTCATAAGTCGTATCAGGATAATTCTTCATAACTTCTGATATAGCCCATGGCCACGACAAATATTTGAAATTACCCTTTTTATCAACATGATCACTAACATCAATTTCACTGAGTGTTTTAAAAACTGACTTTTCTGTCATCATTTACTCCCTTCCTTTTCTAGGTGCTACTACTGTTTTATCTTGCTCAACGACCTGTAAATTATTGTCTTTTTCCATTTCTGGGAACAATTTGATTAGTTGTTTGTAAGTTGGTACTTTTAGACCTAACCACCCTTTCTCGTGATAGATGTAGTCAATGTTGGCTTTGTTGTTGACAAGAATTTTGTCTTTGTAATCTCGGTTGTAATAACCAGATAAATATTCGCCTGCATTTAGTCGATTTTTGCGTTCTTTTTTCCAAGCGGTCACAATCTTATCCATACGTTCAATAACATTTGTATAGATATAGTTGAATTGCTCTGCTGAAACTTCTCGTTGTGTATCAGGACTCATAAGACGGTTATAGGTATAAATCTCGCCATCTTCGGTCAGTGACGTTAAATCATGTACTTCTGGCATATAATCGCTCCCTACTTGTTAGAAATAAATCGTTTCGATTGAAAAACTAGTTAATTCATCAGAGTCCAAGAACTCGCCTAAATCAGCATCTAGTACATATTGGAATGGATACCCAGTTTTCTTGATCTTCTTCAAGAATGGCCCTAAGTTTGACTCTTCAATTTCAGCAAGGCTTAGTTCGCCGTGATGCCAAACGTTGAGATGAGTCTCTGACTGCTTATTGCTCGTCCATTCATCATATTCATGTAAGTGTTGGTCGAGACCGTCTGCAACCATGTTTCCCGTTGTTACCATGCTTAGTCCTCCTTCTCTATCTGAACTCGTCCAAACTAATTTCAAGAGCATCCGCTATTTTGACCATATAGCTGAAACTTGGTTGCTGATTCTTGTTTCGCTTGATAGAGTAAATGCTCTGATACGGCAAGCCTGTTTCTTTGGCTAGCCAATATGCTGTCTTATTTTTCTTGTTCAATTGCTTTTCAATTTTTTCCCACATAAAATGTCCTTTCCCTATTGCTTTTATTGTTAAATTTGATATTATTATTTATGCGAACACCTGTTCGATTATTCGCAAATTTGTTTTATCCAATTCCAAATAACTAGACATAG
This sequence comes from Fructobacillus tropaeoli, assembly GCF_016860625.1. Classification (NCBI taxonomy): domain Bacteria; kingdom Bacillati; phylum Bacillota; class Bacilli; order Lactobacillales; family Lactobacillaceae; genus Fructobacillus; species Fructobacillus tropaeoli. The sequence continues at coordinate 153,474 of NZ_BOJU01000004.1, read as the reverse complement.
AAAGGAGTAATAATATGCCAAAAAGTTCTAGTCGTCGCACAACTTCATCTAGGGTTGCCTCAAAAGCTTCAAAAGCATTAAAAAGTCATTCAACAAGTCGCACCACCAAAACACTTGCCGGTAGCGCTCTTTCACAATCAAAGTCTCGAAAAAAGTAATAACTATTTTTTTGAGAAGCCTGACACAACCACATCTGTGGCTACTTTATCTGTTAAATCATGTGCCAATTCGCTAAGCGTATTAATTAACCCTGATTGATTGCTGATAACTTCTGCCTGTGATTTAATGATTTCGATATATTGTTCTTCGTTCATTATTTTCTCCGTGGTACAATAGAGGCATAATTTTTCTTGTCGGAAATTTATGCCTAAGCTCGCTCTGCTAAGCGGGCTTTTATTTTGTCTTCTTTTTGTCATCTCGTCCCAGTGTGTATCCAATTTCAAACGCCGTTAAACCAATAACTGCTATGGTGACAAGCGTTGATACAATCGACCATAATTGATTAAATACGATCATAAATTTCCTCCTAAATTTTTGGTTTGTACCTTGTAATACTGTCTAAGAATTCAGCCACCTTGTATTCAACGTATATTGGCTTTTTACGTCCAGGAACTGGCGTGTACGGAAATCCAGGCATGGCCATCAGCAAATTGACGTTGTCACGGGTAGTCCGCATTGCTTTAGCCAAATCACCGATAGTATCGAATATTCTTGAACCATTTATCGTCAATGGTTCAATTTCTTTTTCCATAACTTCAGCCTCCTTTCTTTCCCGTCTAGTACACCGTTACGCCGTCTGGTCTTGTTCAATAAGTGGCAACACTCCGTTATCTTTCAACAACTCATACAATCCGAGACGTCCCTTTTGAGTCCACTTAGTATTAGCGACTACCTCATTAGTTCCGTCAGCATGTTGAATCTTAGTTGTTTCTGATTGCGTCCAACCCTTTGTCTGATGTTTTGAATACAGAAGCCACGTTTTTCCTTGCTTGTATTGAACACCTAACTCATGAAGCAATTTATTCATCGCTGCACCACTCATTCCGTAGTCTTTAGCGATTAACGTGATAGTTACCAACGCCTTGTTCTGCAAAATTGAGTCAGTGTAATCAGCCTTTGGTTGCAATTCATTCACACGTTGTTTCAATAGCAATTTTTCTTGGCGCTCTTGCTTCAGCGTTGTAGCCAATCGAATAATCGTATCTGGATCAGTTAGAACTTCTTCAATCTTTGAATCCGTCATGTAAGCGCCGTGCTTGCGAATGCTTGGAAGGACTTCATCGGTTACCCAATCTTGGAACTTTTCTGCTTGAGGGCTGTCAGCTTTGTTAGCTAACCGGTAAAGCTGTTTTTCTGTGATGAAATCGCCTCGCTTGACTTGTTGTCCAGAAGTGGACAACTTTAGGTAAGCATTTACTCGTTCCCAGCGGACATATTCAATACCTTTCGATTTCTTGATAAGTCCAATTTGAAAAGCTGCACTTTCTGCATCGAAAAAAACCTGTCCGTTTTCCTCTTTGACTTTTAGGTTGTCAAACACCTTTACTTCGTTTGCCATGTTGGCCTCCTGTTTATATACATTTGCAATAGTTTACTGATAAAAAAAATCTTTAATATTTCCTCCGAGTAACTTCGAAATTTTCCGAGCGTTTTCAGGTCGCATCGCATCACCTTTTTTCCGATAACGCCAAATTGATTGGTATGTAACTCCAATTTCACGAGCCAACGATGACTCACTATAGCCATGATTACTTAAGAGCTGTTGCCAATTTTCAGTATCCTTAATTTTCCAACTCATAATTACTATGTCCTCCTTTCATTAACTTATGTATTTATTATAACCACGAATATATATTTTTGCAATAACTTTTTTATAACTTTATTATTATTTTTTGCAAATATTATATATACTATTGTTTGCAAAGGGGAATAATATGAAAGTTTCTAATCAAGAATTTGGATATAAGATACGAGAACTACGCCAACAAAAAGGTTTTAGTATTAGTCAAACAGCTTTACAGGCTGGAGTATCACAGCCTTATTTGTCTCAAGTAGAAAACGCGCGTCGTAGCATACCAAAGCCAAGTACCCTTGAAAAAATTGCTCATGGTTTAAGAGTTGACAAATCTGTGATATTTAAAATGGCTGGTATTGTTGACAATATTCCTGACAATATTTCTAACCAACTGCCCATTAGCTCCACTCCATCTACTGTCTCTATTCCTATCTATGGCCGTATCTCTGCTGGATACCCTGAAGGCGCTAAGGAAGATATTGAAGGCAACGTTAAAATAGACGACGAACTTATCGAACGGTACGGCAAGAATAATTTAATCGGTCTTCGTGTCAATGGAGAGAGTATGAACAAGGTTATACCAAATGGTGCTGTAGCTATTTTGGCTAAAGTCGATACCTGTGAAATTACTAATGGCGACATTTGTGGGGTTATTATTGATGGAGAATCTGCCACACTCAAACACGTTTACCAGTACCCTGACCGTATTCGATTCGAGCCAGATAGTTGGTTGGCTGAACAATACAAGCCGTTCGAGTACAGTTGTGAAGATATTGATAACGGACAACCACCAGTTCAAATCATCGGGAAGTTAGTCCAAATGCAAGCGAACTTTTAAACAGATATAAAGGAATGATCATGGGTTTATTTAGTAAAAAAGATGAGCAGCTTGAAAGAAAAATCGGTGCTCTAGAAGAAAAACTTCGTTCAAAACAGGAACAATTCGATGAAATCATGAATCGGAAGTATGAACGATTGGGAAATCTGAATGACCAAATAAATGATGCAAACAATGAGCTTAAAGCGTTGAATAATGATATTGAAATGGGCTTTTATGAACCTACCTACCAGTTCATGGATAGCATTCAACTAAAAGAAAAGTTGAAAACTATTGTTGCTCAAGAGAAGCAACTAGTTAAAGAAAAAAGAGCTTATGTAATATTGAATAACTACACTTTTAACGGTTCTGCTTCAATGGGTCGCTCAATGCAAGAAAAGAGCGGAGCTGCTTTAATCAGGGCTTTTAATGGTGAAGCGACTGGGATCATCAATAAAGTTACTGCAAGTAATTTTGATAAAAAGATTGACGCTCTTAGCAAGAGTTGTGAAAAATTAAATGATCTTTTTACAAAATCAACCTTCGTCATGATTTCACACGAGTATTTCGTATTAAAAACAGAAGAACTAAAACTATCTATTGAATATGCACTTAAAAAGCAAGACGAGAAAGATATTATTCGCGAACAGAGACTGCGTGAAAGAGAAGAACGCCAACTAGAAGCAGAAGTTGCTGTTCAACAAAAGAAGATTGAAAAAGAAATCTCTCAATACAAAAACGCTTTAGAAAAACTTGAAGCACAAGAGCAGACAGACGAACTTCTTGAACAGATTGCAAAACTAAAGGCCGAAATCGAACAACTTGAAAATGATCATGATGAACTAGATAACCGCTTATTCAACTCAAAAGCTGGATACGTGTACATTATTAGCAACGTTGGTTCGTTTGGTGAAAACGTTTATAAGATTGGTGTCACCCGACGTCTTACACCTATGGATCGTATTGACGAACTTGGTAGCGCTTCTGTTCCGTTCAAGTTTGACGTGCATGCGCTCATCTTCTCTGAGGACGCTTTCCAACTTGAAAGTGAACTACACCAAGAATTTACCAATCGGCGTGTTAACCATATCAACAAACGAAAAGAATACTTCAACGTTTCTCTATCTGAAATAAAAGATTTCATTATACAGAAGAAAAATATAACGATTGAATGGCATGATATTCCTGAAAATTCTGAATTTGAATTGTCGGAAAAGAGCTCTCAACAAGTAGACTGAAAAATTTTCAACATGATTTACATATTACGTGCAAGTCTGAATCACGTTAAAAGCTGGAGGAGAAGTAATTAATGAGTAAGAAAGTTTTCGACGAGAACGGTAATGAAATTAAAAAGCCATTCTACAAAAAAGCTATTTTTTGGATCGTAACAGTTATTGTGTTAGTTATTGCTTATGGTTCATTACCTAGTGATGACTCGGATGACTCATCGGATTCAAGTAGCTCATCAAAAACGTCTAAGACAGACAATTCTAATAAAAATAATGTTATTAAGACGACACCAGAAGAAATCATCGCTACTTATAGAAGCAAATCATCTTCACAAGCTGACGAAACTTATAAAGGTAAGTTGGTACAAGTTACTGGAAAGGTGTTTGACGTTAAAGGTGGCTCCCTTGGCGGATATGACGTAACGATTGATGCAGGAAACGCCGGCGACGATTCAGAAGACCAGACTTTAACATTTAACTTTAAAGATTCAAAGAAGGATGAAGCTTTATCAATTCACCCAGGTTCTACAATCACTGTTCAAGGTAAGTTTAGCAACGCTACAATTACTGATGGAGATGACAACAGTTCTAAATGGGTCAATGACGTTTCATTCGATTCAGCTTCTTTAGTTAAATAAAAAAGCCCTCTTGGGGCATACGTAAAAGGAGTGCACAACATGAAAAAGAAATTTGATAAAGCTACCCTGTCTGATATAAAAAATGATATCAAAAACAATGCACAAGATATCAAAACCGGTGTAAAAGACGTTAAGGAAAATGTTAAATCAAAAACCGAAGAATTATTCGATCACACCTCTTCAAACTTCGAACAGTTCAAACAGTTTATGTTCGCGCCCTTTTTGTTAACCTTTGTTATCTCAATCGTGATTGGATACAACTTTAGTGACGTAATAAAGAGCCTAACAAGCTTTTTAGCAAATCTTATCGGGTACATTTGGTTGTGGATTTTTGAATTTAATGGTGCCCATCCTACCCACACCTTAGTATCTTCATTTACATCATTACTTCAAAACTCATTAACACTATTCTTTATTTCATACATTGTTTTCTATCTCATTAAGACCATTAATAAGTACTTAAAGAAAAACAAGGAACAACAATGGGGATACGATCAGGCTCACGAAGATGCAATTAAAATCCAAAAACTTCAAGAAGAAAATATTAAGCTTCAAAAGCAGTTAATGGAAAAAATTGATAATTTGAAATAACTATAAGCCCTTTTGGGCATACATATTACGTGCAATAACTGAACCACGTTAAAAGCTGTTTTATTTTGGAACAATACCGCAGGTATATAAGGAAAGATCAAATGGCATTTAAAACACATGTTGGAAAAATCATAAGCGATAAGGCTATTATTATTTCTTCTGGACTTGATGATGGTATTAAGGTTGGCGACGAATTTAATATCGTTCAAGAAGGAAACGAAATATTTGATGATTTTACGAAAGAGTCTCTGGGAAAATATACTAGAACAAAAACTAAAGTTGAAATAACAGAAGTTCAAGAACAATTTTCAATTGCTAAAAAATTAGTAAGACAATCACTGCTTAAACCAGCAATTATTAGCAGCTCTTTTATGACTTCGACTAATACTGTTGATTTACCAATTAACAAACAAGAAATTTCAAAAGTAAACGATCTCAACTTCGATGAAAATATTCATGTTGGTGATGTTGCCGTTAAATTAAATTGACTATTTGAAAAAAAAACTATTTATTGTATACTTGAATCAGTGAATGGCTGCGGAAATCTTATTAAAGATAGCGGCTAGCGAAAAGGACAAGCTGATTTAATCAGTTTGTCCTTTTTTCTTTTGGAGAGAATATGGAAAAAAATACTCATCCCTTTGTTAGTTGGGAAGAACAATTACATATACTTAATAAAAAGCACAATATAAATATTGCAACTCATAAAACAGCCCTTGAAAGCCTGAAAACTTATTCTTATTACACGCTTGTCAATGGATATCAACAAGCATTAGAAAAAGAACAAGGAACGGAAGAATTTATTGATGGTATCGCTATTGAACAACTAGCATTGATACATATCATTGAAACGCGACTTGCATCTGAATTACTTCACGCCATAATATCCATCGAAAAAAAGATGAAGTCTATTTTCCAATATCAAATATCAAAAGATATAAGTTATTTACAGGATGTTTTTTTAAGTAAAGAACACTATATATCAAGACAAGCAGACAAAAGTAAGACCTTAAATAAATTAAGAAGAAAAGCAAACTTTTCTAATCAAGTATCAAGTTCACTTCTTAAATATCGTTCTGAAGGTAATGTCCCTCCATGGATATTGATAAATGATATTACTTTTGGAGAATTTAAACACTGGTATATAATAAGCCCCTCAAAAATTAAAGAAAACACTGTCAATGAATTTAATTTTGGATTTGATAGTGTTGATACTAATCTAGAATTTTTTAAACAAGCATTGGACTTTTTAGTAGAATATAGAAACGGTTTAGCACATGGAGATGTTATTAACAAAATAATCCCAAAACATCATTTGCCATTCGACAAATTGAAACACTTTTATAATGACAATGTTATAGCTAACGTTGAGTATACTAAACAAGGATATGGTAAAAATGATCTTTTTGGGTTAATAATGCTAATAAGTATTTTTACTCCAGAATATGAAAAAAAACTTTTTAAAGAACAAATAGTCAGTTTTATAGATGTATTTGACTCAATTCTTCCAATTTCAGAAGCCCCCATGCGAAGAATTTTGGGGAATATTCCACCAGATATTTTTAATAGAATTGACAATATATTCAAAATCGAGGCGTAAGCCTTTTTATTTGTACCTAAATGGAGGAATTATGGCTAATATTGTTAAGACAAATGCAGGAACTTGGCGCGCTAGGGCTTCTATTACTGTCAATGGTAAGAGGAAGCAACCTAGCAAGCAAGGATTCAAGACGAAACGTGAAGCACAGTTGTGGGTATCCCGTATTGAGTCTGAATCTGTTGAAACAGCTCAAAAAAAATACTCAGAAATGTTATTGTCTGAATATTTTGAGAATTGGGTTTCTGTGTATAAAGAAAATTTGGAACTGGCAACAGTCTATCAGTATCAGAATACATTGGATAATATCATTAAGTATTTGCCAAAAGCTCGATTGTTAGATTTCACTCGTTCTGATTTCCAAAATTTCATCAACGAATTTGGCGAAACTCATTCAAAAGAAACCGTTGCGAAGCGAAAGAATCACATTAGTCAGTGTCTGAAAGATGCTTATTCTGATGGAATCATTGACAAAGACCCCACTGTTAGAATCCAATTGACAGGTAACAGCGGGAAGTCTTCTTCTGACAAATTTTTAGAAGATGATGAATTAGCAAAATTAGATCATTATACAAAGAAGAAGTTAGAACAATATCCGCATGCTAGTTCATATTTAGCAATTTATATTGCCATACACACTGGCATGCGTGTAGGAGAAATTATGGCACTAACCGCTGATGATATTGATTTTGAAAACAAAACAATTTCAGTCAACAAAGCGTTAGACCAATTTCATAATGTTAAATCAACGAAGACTGAATCTAGTAATCGTGTTATTACCGTTGATGATTCGTTGCTAGATGAACTAAAGGGAATCACTGGCTCTGTCGCTGATGTCAGTAATTACGGAGTAAGCAAAACTCTTAAAAAGGCTATTAAATTTCTTGGCATCAAAGACATATCATTCCATGCTTTACGTCATTCACACGGTAGCTTACTGCTATCCAAAGGAGTTGACCTTAAATATGTGTCAAAACGTCTAGGACACAAGAATATATCAACCACAATCGACATCTATACTCACCTTTTAGATTCTCAAAGAAAGGCAGAAGATGAAAAAGCTCTAAATATTATGAGTTCGTTTTTTGACTAAAAAAAGTGTCACTGAACTGTCACTCAAAAATAAAAAAACGTCTGAAAACGTCCTAAAACGCCTGAAAAGTAAATATTAAAAAGCAAAGAAAAACCGCTCTACACCAACCGTTAAGGCTGATATAGAGCGGTTTAACAAATGTACCAATAAATGGCATAAATGCCGACTAGCGGACTCAAACCGCTGACCCCCTCATTACTAGTGAGGTGCTCTATCAACTGAGCTAAGTCGGCAAAATCAGTACCTAAATATTATATCAAAACATTTTGAATACTTCAACAATATTTTTTGAAATATTGTGATACGGATGACAGGAATCGAACCTGCACGGATTACTCCACTGGAACCTAAATCCAGCGCGTCTGCCAATTCCGCCACATCCGCAAATCTTGACGTACCAGGCTAACTTTCGATTTTAAACAACCGACAGACGCTTTGGCAACCATTTAATAATACTGGATTTCTTTCTCATCGTCAAGTAAAACTTTAGAAAAAATCATTATTTTTTCAACAGCACGTCCACAGAGAATAACCAAGAAGCTCCCCCATTCAAAAAGCACCACAGACAAAGCCTGTGGCGCTGATTTATCAATTGTTATTCATTATCAAGGGTCTTCTTCGTTAATTCCGAAACAGACTGCTCTTTTCGTTGCGCTAGATGCAGTTTATAGGCATATAGGATAATTGTTCGAGCAATCGCGTACACCGGCACAACAATGATCATGCCGACGATACCCCAAAGATTCCCAGCCCCAAGCAAGAGCAGCATCACCGTTAACGGATGAATCTTCAGGCTCTTACCAATCAAGGCTGGATAAATAATTGAACCGTTAACCTGCTGGACAATTGCCATCGTAATCACGATTCCGATGACCATCTTCCAGGAAATCGATAAAGCAACCAAGACGGCCGGCACAACCCCGATAAAGGGTCCCACATAAGGAACGATGTTAGCGACTCCGGCAATGAAGCCAAGGAGCCAAATATATGGTAATCCGGTCATCCAATAACCAATACTCATGGCAAAGCCGACAAAGACCATCTGAATGGCCTGACCCGAAATATAGCGCTCAATGGTCTTATCGAGTTGTCCCCCAAGTTCAAAGACGTCCTGCGCCTTGCTCTTTGGGAAGAAATTTTTGACCGTTGGCAAAAAGTGGTCCGCGTCGTTCAGCATATAAAAGAGAATGATTGGAACCATCAAAGCGTTGATGGTAAAAGAAGTCGCTCCCGCAATCACAGCTTGAAGAGTACCGGCAGTAATTGAGAGGACAGAAGTCCCATACTTGGTCACAGACGTCTTAATGTCAGTATCTGAAACCGAGATATTCATGCGCTTAAACCAGGGCTCCTTGACCATCTCATTAGCCAAATCCTGCACGTGTTTGATAAACGATGGGATGGCATTAATCATATTCGTGATTTCGTTTAAAATCAGTGGTACAAAAATCACCAAAGCCCCACCAACCACAATCAAGAACAAGGCAAAGGTAATCCAGACGGCCAAAAACCGAGGCATCTGCCAGTTTTTGATTCTGATTTTTTCAATTGCCTTTAAAATCGGCTTCAAAACGTAGTAGAAGAAGCCAGCAACCAATAGTGGCATAAAAACCGTGTTGGCAAAGACTGCAATCGGATGCATTAAAAAGTCAAAACGAAAGACTAAGAAAATTAAACAGGCTAGAGCCAGCGCCTCAATTGTCCAAAAGAATATGGTCCTTAATTTATCATTTGGAAACATCATCAATCTCCCTTAATTGATCTAATAGCTTATGTTGTACCTTCGGCAGGGCCAGTGCCTCTTGCTCCGCAGGCGACAGGAAGGCCATGTTGGTTGGCAAGTTCTGCTGATTTTTGACCGGTAAATCAACCAACCAAATTTCCCAGCGGCGGTGAGAAAAGACGTGCACAACCGGCTTTAAAGTCAGTTGTTTTCCGGCCAATTCTTCGATTGACTCCACTTGCTTCAATGGCAAGGTCCAAAAATTAGCTAGCAGACCTGTTTTTGGTCGTTGCTCATACAACAACCGACCCTGTTCATCATATGCCACTTGAGCTTGATAAATCTGTCGCACTGGCTTTTTCTTTTTTGTCTTCACCGGATACTGGTCCTCAACCCCATCTCGAAAGGCCGCGTTATATTTTTTAACGGGTGAATGCAGGGTATCCGGATTATCCGTCTTCATATAGGTTGTGCCCAAGTCCATAATTGCTTGGTTAAAGTCACCAGGCCTCTCTGGGTCAACGATTGGTTCAATTGCTTGATAAAAGACCTTACGGGTTTTTGGTTGCGCAATATCATCGTCAATCTTCAACAGGCGGGAAAAGACTCGAAAGAAATTACCGTCAATGGCTGGTACTACTTGACCAAAAGCAATCGAGGCAATCGCCGCTGCCGTATAGGGCCCAACCCCAGGCAAGTCCTGGAGGTCATCATATGATTCTGGCCAGTGACCCTGAAGGTCATTGACTACATACTTAGCCGCCTTATGTAGGTTTCTAGCCCGTGAATAATAACCGAGCCCTTCCCAAAGTTTTAAGACCAAATCTTCATCAGCAGCAGCCAAATCAGCCACCGTTGGCAAAGCTTCCATGAAGCGGTTAAAATAGGTGATGACCGTATCAACTCTGGTCTGCTGGAGCATTAACTCCGAGACTAGAATTCGATAAGGATCCGTGTTTTGTCGCCAAGGCAAAGCTGCTCGACCCTCTTGGTCGTACCAGGCAAGCAAGTCTTTGCGAAAGGCGTTGATTGTCGTTTGATTCCAATTCTCCATAACCACTATTATATCACTTGAAAACCAATCTCTTATCAGGTATAATTGTTTTCTGTACGATACATTTATTTTATCTAATATAAGGAGTTACACCATGGCAGTTAAGACACCATTGAATTCATTTGCCCGCGGCCGTAAGGTCGGACACGACTCTTCTAAGAAGAAGCGTCAAGCTGCTGTTGCTCAATTGCAACAATGGGCTAAGGGAAAGACAACAGAAATCCCTAACACAAGCACTAAGTAAGGAAAACTAGCGTTCAGCTAGTTTTTTTTCTTGATTTTTTCATAAATCTGAAGAAAACTGCTTGTCTTGCCTGGCGGCCATGCTTATACTAAATGTTGAGCAATCACTTATTTGGAGACCAAACCTATGATTATTTCCGTCGAAAATAAACAACGCCGCCGGGCAGTCTTTGCCACCCTGCTCTTTATCGTTCTGGCCGTTTTAATTGGCACCAATGCGTCTTTTTTGTATGAAATGAATGAGTCAGTTCGCTTCTTTATGACTGGAATTCAAACGAGTTACGGTAATGCTATTATGTCGGCAGCAACCTTCTTAGGTTCGCCACTCATGTGTCTAATTTATGCCGTCCTCTTAGCAAGCGTCCTACTTTTGGCAAACTTAAAAATCCCGGCATTTTGGGTAATCTTTACCGCCTTTGGTCAAATTATTTTGACCCAAATCATTAAGTTCTTTATTCATGCCTCGCGCCCCGTTGGTCACCTCTTAACGGACACCGGCTACTCATTCCCGTCACAACACGTCGTTGCTATTTGGTCAATCGTTTTTATCCTGTTCTTGTTGGTGACACCAAACATTAATTCGATGATCTTACGGATCTTGATTGACTGGATTTTAATTACCCTGGCGCTGATGGTTATGCTCTCGCGACTCTACTTTTCTTCGCAATTCGCCTCAGACGTCATTGCCGGCTACCTACTTGCCTACGCTTGGGTCGTCCTCTGCGCTAGCCTTTATCCGACAGTCGCAACCACATTGAAGAAAAATTTTTGGGCGTTCAAAGAACAAGAAATTTAATATTGATCAGACTCAGTCGCTAACGACCGAGTCTTTTTTATTTGTCATGCAAAAACATGATCCACTAAAAATCAGCCCACCCTTCAAACAAAAAAATGCCCACCGCTTTGAGCGGTGGGCATTCTGATTTGTTAGAAGTTTAGTCTTCCTTATAATCGTCATCAGACATGGCTTCAACTTGTCCCAACAAGTAACCATTACCAACTCCTGAGAAGAAGTCGTGGTTTGATGTGGAAGTTGAAATACCATTCATCACAACTGGGTTAACCTGGTCGGCGTTGTCTGGGAACAATGGTTCCTGTCCCAAGTTCATCAAGGCCTTGTTGGCGTTGTAGCGCAAGAAGACCAAGACGTCATCCGTCCAACCAATTTGATCATAAATTTCGTGGGTAAACTTTTCTTCGTTGTCGTACAAATCGTACAACAAGTCATACATCCAAGTCTTCATTTCTTCTTGTTCCGCTTCTGAAAGCTTGTTAAAGCCGATTTGGAACTTGTAACCGATGTAAGTACCGTGCACAGACTCATCACGCAAAATCAGCTTGATGATTTCGGCAACGTTCAGCATCCGGTTGTGGCCCAAGTAGTACAAAGGCGTGTAGAAACCTGAGTAGAACAAGAAAGTTTCCAAGAAGACCGAAGCAACCTTCTTTTGCAATGGTGTACCATTTTGGTAAACATCATTAATCTTGTTCGCCTTGTACTGCAAGAATTCATCATGATCGGCCCATTCGAAGGTCGCATCAATCTCTGACTTGTCGTTCAACGTTTCAAAGATTGAAGAATATGACTTGGCGTGAACAGATTCCATAAATTGGATGTTGTTCAAAACCGCTTCTTCCTTTTGGTTAACTGCATCGCGACGCAATGAAGCCATTCCGTCCTGTGACTGCAATGTATCCAAGGTCGTCAAACCACCGAAGACCAAGTTATAAACCCGGCGTTCCGTATCATTCAAATCACCACGCCAGTTGCGCAAGTCGTTTGAAATTGGGACACGGGTATCCAACCAGAATTGTTGGGTCAACTTTTCCCAGGTAGCCTTATCCAAGGCGTCCTCAATGTCGTTCCAGTTAATGGCAGTATATGAGCCGTTATTCACGTGTTCAACCATGTTATTCTCCTAATGTTTCCGTGATGCTTTGGTAAATTTTTTCTGCGTCGTAAGAAGTCCCACGTAACTCGTAGTCTCCAATCACCGGTACCTGATACTTTTTGGCGTAGCGCTTCGCAGTCAAAATATATTGATCGTTAAAGTTGCGGTTCCCCGATCCAACTACACCCCTTATTAGTGTAGCATTGTCTTCAAAATCAATATAGTCTGCGAGTGCGTTCGTAAAGATTTCGATTACTGCAGGGCCGGTACCGGTACCGCCCGTCAAGTAGGTTGGTACAATCGCCACAAAGGGTTGGTGTTCAGCTTCATAATCGGTTTCATCACCGACTACTTTAGCGTCAATCATGTCACCTTTTTCTTCAGCAACCGCTTGCAGCTTATTAATAAACGACTGTGTATTGCCCTCAATGCTGGCATATAAAAGTCGGTATGTTGCCATCGGACTTTCCTTTCTAAACAGCGTAGGCTGTTTGTCAGAACTTTGAATTAGAGTTATTTGATAATATTTGAACAAAGTTCATGCAACGTATTCAATTTAACAGCTAGGTTGACAGCCGTCAACCCCTAAAATATGTACGACTGAGCAGTGCTCAGTCATTTGTGAACCCGGTAAACAAGACCAGGCTAACGGTTGAACACTTATTCACAATCGCATTTTGTTAGAAAAATTTTCTAACTTAAATTCCTGTAAGCGTATCCAATTAGAATTAAATCGTCATTAAATTGAGCAAGACTCACATTCGTTGATACCAGCCTCTTGGTTATCATCCGTATATGTTCGAACATAGTACAGAGACTTGATGCCCTTCTTGTAAGCATAATTACGCAACTTAGACAAATCACGTGTGGTCATCTTCTCCGTCCGACCATTCTTCCAGTCATAAAGACCTTCCGGAATCGTTGAGCGCATGAAGAATGTCAAAGACATTCCCTGGTCAACGTGTGGCTGAGCGGCTGCATAAATATCAATGACCTTTTTCATGTTCGTGTCATAGGCAGAAACATAGTAAGGCAACGTCTCATTTGACAGACCAGGTGCTGGGTAGTAAACCTTCCCAATCATTCCTTCTTGACGTTCTTCAATCTTGTTAACGATTGGCAACAAAGAAGCCGTGGTGTTATTGACGTATGAGATTGAACCAGTTGGCGCTACCGCGTGACGGTAAGCGTTGTACAAACCGTTCTTTTGCACTTGATCGCGCAATTCTGCCCAGTCTTCCTTCGTTGGTACTGGCAGGTTAGCAAACAGTTCCTTCACCTTATCAGTCTCTGGGCCCCAATCTTGGCTGACATACTTTTCAAAGTATGTGCCGTCAGCGTAAGCTGATTTGTCAAAGTCCTTGAAAGTTTCTTGACGATCCAATGCGATGTTCATTGAAGCCTTCAATGAGTAGAAGTTCAATGTCATAAAGAAGACCTTGGTAAAGTCCAACGATTCTTTATCACCATACATCATCTTATTTTGAGCAAAGAAGGCCGCCAGACCCATGGCACCCAAACCAACGGCGTGGTTTTGTTGGTTACCATTTTGTACGGATGGAACCACGTTCAAATTAGATTGTTCAGAAACAAATGACAGAGCGCGGATCATCGCATCGACAGAGCCGGCGAAATCATCCGTCTTCATCATGTTAACGATGTTGATTGAACCCAAGTTACATGAGATATCCTCACCTAAGGTTGTATATTCCTGTTCATCGTCAATGGTTGAAGGTGTTTGCACCTGCAAAATTTCAGAACAAAGATTTGATGAAATGACCTTTCCAGCAACTGGGTTAGCACGGTTAACTGTATCGATGTTCACGATGTAAGGGTAACCGGATTCTTGCTGAAGCTTTGAAATTTCTTCTTCAATCGTTCGGGCAGGAATCATCTTCTTCGTGATTTTGTCGTTCTTCAACATGTTGTCATATTCGGCAGTGATATCAACATAGTTGAATGGCATGCCGTACTCGCGTTCAACATCAACTGGTGAGAACAAGGCCATTTCTTGGCCCTTTTCAATCAAGTCGTAGTACTTGTCGGGCACAATCAAGCCCAATGACAGGGTCTTCACGCGGACCTTTTCGTCGGCGTTTTCCTTCTTGGTAGCCAAGAAGGTCATCAAATCAGGATGGAAGATGTTCAAGTAAACAACACCGGCTCCCTGACGGGCTCCAACCTGTGAAGAAAAAGTAAAGGAATCTTCTAACAACTTCATCACTGGCACAATCCCACCAGCAGAATTGGCAATGCCCATCACCGGTGCGCCAGCTTCACGAAGGTTTGAGAGATTGATCCCAACTCCCCCACCCATCTTTGACAACTGCAAAGCTGAGTTGATTGTTCGGCCGATGGAGTTCATGTCATCGCTTGTTTGCAAAACGAAACAAGAAACCAATTCACCACGACGAGCACGACCAGCATTCAAAAATGATGGTGTTGCCGGTTGGTAGCGCTGGTGAATCATTTCATTGGCCAAGGCCATCGCTAAGTTCTCATCACCGTTAGCGTAGAACAAAGCATTCAAGGCAACGCGGTCCAAGTAAGATTCAACATAGTAAGCCTTGTCGTTCGTCTTTTGCGCATATTGGTTGTAGAACTTAAAGGCCGCCATAAAGGAACTAAAGTGGAAGTCTTGTTCCTCTAAGAAGTCATACATCTTGTTGATGAAGGCCATGTCATATTTTTTGACCAGGCCCTTATCCAAAAAGTCGTTTTCAATCAACCAATCGTAATGAGCTTCAACAGAGTCAAACCGCTTTAAGTTTGGTTCAACGTTTTCCTTCATGAAGGCTGCCAAAGCTTCCTGATCCTTGTTCAACTGAATCTGGTTGTCCTTTGGAATATTGATTTCGTTATTTAAATCAAAATAGGTAACCTGTGTAAGGTCAAGATCCAATAATGACATATAATTCTCCTCGTTTTTTATAATTTGTTCGTTTTCCCCTTAAGAAGAAAAATTCCGCATAGACCAATCAGGACTAGGCGGAAAAAATCGTGACACTAAAAAAACTTAGGCCGTCAAAGACTTCAAGGCGTCAGGTTGAAAACCAGAGAAGGCTTCCTGACCAGCAATTTGAACAACAGGTGTCTGCTTAAAACCAGCATCCTTCAATTGAGCAAGATACTCTGGTTGTTCTTCGATATTAATTTCTTCGTAGCCAACCCCCATGCTGTCGAGGTAGCGTTTTGTCATCTTGCACTGTACACAATTATTTTTGGTAAAGACCGTTACTTGAGCCATACTTTTGGTCCCACTTTCTTTTATATTTTTCAAGCAATTCCCTGTCGCACCCGCATTTACAAGCACTAACAAGCAATTGAGCTAATTACTAGTTTAGCCGATTTTTCTTAGAGTTCAAGGCCTAAAACTGTCCGCACAAACATTTGTTCGCCTAAAGGCCTTTCTAATAGGCTTTTGATTTTGCATATTTTTTAATTCACAATATTCACTGTATTTTTAAAAGCGCAATCTAATCCCTTTTGTTGAAACAAGTGCGCTTACTTTGCCCCTATATTAGCGCCTTTTTTTGTCAAACAAAAAGAATTTTGCTTGTGAAATCAGTCTGGCCAAGAATACTAGACCAATTCTAACGACAAACAAGATTATCTTTTCCGTTTCATAAGCTTTGCCAATAAAGATTATCTTTTTTGTTTCAGAAAGTTTGCTATAATAGAGGAAATATCTAAATTATATAAGTGAGGTAATAACTGTGGATTCTGGTCCCTCGTTCTTGTTGAATGCGTTCGTCATCATCTTTATTTTGTTGTTGGCGGTTTTGTTTACACTAACGGAATATTCTCTTGTTAAGGTGCGCTTGTCGGCCTTGGAGGCTCTTCAAGCTGATCGCGAAAAGCCATCAAAAAACATTGCGCACGCCATTCATATGGTGTCGCACCTAACGGAGTTCTTATCGACTGCTCAAGTCGGAATTACATTAACATCTTTGATTTTAGGTTGGATTGGTGAGGAAACCGTTGCTGATTTGATTTTGGCAACTAATATCCTTCCAGCTGACTATGCCAAGCCTGTCGCTTCTGTTGCGGCCATCGTTATCTTTACGATTATTCACGCCGTCTTTACCGACTTGGTGCCAAAGAACATTGCCATTCAAGAACCAATCAAGGTCTTGTTGTTAATTGTGCGTCCAGTCCGCTTCTTTCATATTGCCCTTTTCCCATTCATTTGGATCCTCGATCACTTATCAAATTGGTTAACCCGTTTGATTGGTTTCCAGGTCACTAATGATGATGATATCTATTCACAGACGGAAATCCTTTCCTTGTCGAAGAGTGCTGCTGAAGCCGGTGAATTGGATACCGAAGATTTGACCTTTATGCAACGTGCTTTTGAAATGAACGATAAGGTCGCCGCTGACGTCATGATTGATCGAACATCAATGGATGTGATCGATGTCCATGATACGATTGCCAAGGGGCTTGATGAGTACTTGCAAAAGCGTCACTCTCGTTTCCCGGTTGTCGCTGACAACGATAAAGATAAGGTTTTGGGTTATGTCTTTAACTACGACCTTGTTCGCCAAAATCGAATTTCTGGGAAAAACCCTGTTGCTCAAATTATGCGTGACATTCCTGCCGTCCCTGAAAACATGGACTTGCACGATGTCATGGATGAAATGACCATCAAGCGTTCTCCAATTGCGGTGGTCGTCGATGAATACGGTGGTACTGCCGGAATCATTACTGATAAAGATATCTACGAAGAACTTTTTGGTTCTGTTCGAGATGAAATCAATGATGAATCCGATGAATACATCGAAAAGCTTGGTAATCAACGCTATAAGGTTTCTGGTAAGACAACCCTGTATGATTTCCAACGCTACTTCCAGATTCATGTAAAAGAATTAGACGACGATGAGGCCGTGACCTTGACTGGTTACGTTTTGAAGCGCGATCCTGATTTCCGAACTGGCGACTCTTTACGAATTGCCAACTATCAAATCACGGCGCTTGATTACGAAAACGCCTTTATCCCTGAATTTGCTGTCAAAGAGCTTGAGACGAAACCAGAACCTGATAACACAGATTCTGACGATGCCGATAGCCAAGGCACTTCTGAAAGCAAGCCCTCCATGTCTGAAAAAGACCGTGAGCGCTTAAAGTTTCAGCTCAAGGGTCAGGATACCGACCCCGAATAATATTTAAAAAGTCGACGAATTTTCGCCGGCTTTTTTGATTAAAAAATCAGTCCGAAAGACCGGCAAAGCATTTGGCTCACCTGCCTTTCGTGGTACACTAGAAACAAGAAATCTTCTAACAAAAGAAGAAGAAAAACAGATTTGAAGGAGTCTTATTTCATGGCAGGAATTGATGTTTATATGGTCCGCCACGGCCAAACTTACTTTAACCTTTTACGCCGTTTCCAAGGATTTTCCGATGCACCGTTAACTGATGCCGGCATCCAAGATGGGCATAAGGCTGGTCAACGCCTCGCCAAGATTCACTTTGATGGTGCTTACTCTTCTGATTTAACACGGGCAATCCACACTGCTCGCTATGCCTTGAGTGAAAATCAGGCACAGTCACCAGTAGAACCAACTACTTTGCCCAACTTCCGTGAAGAAAATTTCGGTTCTTTTGAAGGCCGCGACTCCCAGGTTACATTAACAGACTTGAATGCTCGGGTACCAAAGACCTACAACGCATACGCCGACATGGTCGCAGACCTCGGTATGCCAGTTGTCATGGATATTTTCCACGATGCAGACCCCTATCACCTAGCTGAGTCCTACCAAGAATTCGTCAACCGCATCGAGGCTGGCTTTAAAGACCTGAAAAGTCGCCACCAAGACGGCGACAAGGTCCTGCTTGTCTCTCATGGGACAACCATTCGGGCAATCGCCGATTACTTCGGTCATCCCGAAATGGCCGCCCATCCGGTGCATAACGGTGCCGTCATGCACCTGCGCCTTAAAGACGACGGTGCCGATATCTTGGCCTTCAACGACATCACTACCGTTTTTGATTAAGAAAACATTTTTTATTCAATTGTTCCCAAACCGCTACTGAAATCAGGGCGGTTTTATTTCACAGAAAGGCCTGTGTATGCCAACAACCTTTAAAGAAACCTCACAAAAGCCTAGCCGACCCGTCCTTTTGGCCGGCTTACGAACGGACCAAAAGCAAAACCTAGAATATGAACTAACAGAGTTGGAAAACTTGGCCTTAGCCAATAACTTACAACCAGTTGAAACCTTCCTTCAATCATTGGAGCGCCCCAACCCGGCCACTTATTTCGGTAAGGGCAAGGTTGATGAACTCAAGATTGCCGTTGAAACCTACGATGCTGATTTAATCGTGACCAACGACGAATTATCCCCATCGCAAATCAGAAATTTAGAAGCCGAAACGGGTGCCACTGTTGTTGATCGGACCGGCTTAATCCTCGATATCTTTGCCGAACGGGCTCAGACCAAGGTTGCCAAACTCCAAGTTCAATTAGCCCGCCTGCAATATCAATTACCTCGATTGCGGACCTCGATGTCCGTCTCATTAGACCAGCAAACTGGAGCCGGTGGTGCCGGATTCACGAGCCGTGGTTCCGGTGAAACAAAGCTTGAGCAATCCCGCCGGCGCCTTACCAACGAAATGGTCGCCATCAAGAAGGAACTGGCAGAATTGCAAAAGGATGCCTCAACGCAAGCCAAGCAAAGGCAAGAATCTGAACTGCCAACCGTCGCCTTGGTTGGTTATACCAACGCTGGTAAGTCGACATTAATGAATCAACTCTTAGCTCGTTTTGGCCAAGGAGCCGGTAGTGACCAAAGCAAGCAAGTTTTCGAAAAGGACATGCTCTTTGCCACTTTGAACACTACTATCCGTCAGTTAACGTTGCCCGATAAGACGCAATTCCTCCTTTCGGATACGGTCGGCTTTGTTTCCAAGTTGCCCCATCACTTAGTCGCTGCCTTTGAGTCAACTCTGCAAGAGGCCGCCCAGGCTGATTTACTTTTGCAAGTAGTTGACATTTCTGACGCTCATTATCAAGAGATGATGACGACAACGAAGGAAACACTGGCCCGCTTAGGAATCACGGATAAGCCGATGATTACCATCTATAACAAGGCGGATATAGCAGAAATGGCCTTCCCACTGGTCGATGGTGATCAGTCAATTACCATTTCTGCCCGCGACCGGACTTCCCAGGATGAGGTTCTGACGCTGATTAAAAAGACACTCTTTGCCGACATGGCCGAAGTGAGTCTGCACGTACCCTTTGCAGACTCAAAGATTGTGGCTGAAATCTTAGACAAGCATGCCCTCTTGGCTCAAGACTTCAACGAATCTGGGACAACCATCCGCGTTTCCTTGAAGCCAAAAGAAATCGAACAGTACAAACAATACTTAGCCTAAAAAACGGCCTGACAGTGACGTCAGGCCGTTTTTATTTGCTTGTTGGTAAGTTGGTATAATTTGCCAACTTCTAACCACGTAAGCATCGAATAATGCTATTCTTTTTATCTCCCCGAGAATACAAAAAAAGACTAACAAGAAATTTCTTGTTAGTCTTTTTAATCATGATTGCCCCTGCTGGGATCGAACCAGCGCATGGAGGTACCAAAAACCTCTGCCTTACCACTTGGCCAAGGGGCAGTCGTAAAGCAGTGGCTGTCACAAGGGCAGCGATGGGAGCGGTAGGATTCGAACCTACGAACCCGAAGGAACGGAGTTACAGTCCGTCGCGTTTAGCCAGACTTCGCTACACTCCCGTATATCTTTACGACTATAATAGTATATCAAGATACGCCAGGCATTGCAAACTTTTTATGACTTTATTTCTGCTTTGATTAATTCCGCTCACCGCTGATTCTTCTTAAAATAACCAGAAGTTTTTTCGGCTGCTGACCACCCTAACTGCAAGAAAAGTGGCGTTGCCACAATATAAAACATAATTTTAAAGAACAGTTGATCAAGCCACAAGCTACCCACAAAGGCGATAAGACTAGCGAGCGCTAGTAACCACATTATCTTCCGATTTTTCATGCTGAACTCTCCCCGTCTCAAACAAAATTTCTTTATTCTAAACTAACAAATAAGGGCAATTCTGACAAGTCTTCACTCGGTTATGCAAACAAAAAAACCGCCCCCAACGGAGCCGGCTTCTTCAAGTTATCTTCTTATTTATTACGATAAACATCAGAGCGTTTATCAGTTTTCAGGACAACAACTACAAATTCATCATCAACAATATCAGCAATAATTCGATACTTCCCAACTCGATAACGCCACAATGTTTTGAATTCACCCTCTAAAGCTTTACCAAAAAGTCTAGGATTATTCGTACCACTGATATTTAGCTCCAGCCAGTTATAAAGGCGACGCTGTACCGGTTTATCTAGTTTTTCAAATTGCTTTTCAGCCTTCTTATCAAACTTCCACCGATATCTCATAGTCCAAATTTCGCTTTAATTTCACTAGGTGAGACGTATTCACGATTCTCTGAGTTAATCACTTTCATCGCATCGGCATAGTCTTCATCATCTTGACGCGCTTCATCAATCAAAGAAGCAATGAATGCAGTGACAGTCATCCCTTTAAATTCGGCATATTCTTTCGCCCATGCCATCGTATCATCTTTTAATCTTACAGTAGTCACACTCATCGCTGGTCCTCCTTTACTACATTTGTAGTATACCACCTTACTACAAATGTAGTAAGGCCTTTGAAGAATAATCTTAACAAAAAAACCGACCCTAACGGGGCCGGCTTCTTCAAGTTATATTAATTTTTAAGCAGAAAAATCAGAAGATGTTACTTGTGCTTGTTTCCTGGGAAAACCCAATTCCACTTACCAAAGATTTTCATCATGGCTGGAACAAAGAGCAAGCGGACAATAAAGGCATCGAAGAAGATACCAAATGACAAGGCCAAACCAACTGATTTGATTGTTGGGTCAGGATCCAAGGCAAATGATCCAAAGACCGCAATCATGATTAGGGCGGCCGTCACAACGATTGGACCAGATGACTGCATGGCAACCGTCACAGCACGGTCGTTATCACCAGTCTTAGCGTATTCTTCGCGGGCACGTGAGACCATAAAGACTTCATAATCCATTGCCAATCCGAAGATTAAGGCCGTTGCAATGATTGGCAAGAAGGAAATAATTGGGGCGCCCTTAGCAACACCGAAGATTCCCTTCATGAAGCCTTCTTGAATAACCAATGTGGTAAAGCCAAATGATGCTAACAATGACAAACCGAAGCCGACCATGGCCACCGCAGGCACGATGAATGAACGGAAGACAACCATCAACAAGATGAATGCCAAAACAATAATTGTCACTGCAAAGAGTGGTGTAGCGTGGTTCAATTTCTTCGTGATGTCCAAGTTAACGGCATTGACACCAGTCATCGTAATCTTAGCATCATACTTTGACTTCGTTGTGTCAGAGTAGCCCTTAATCTTGTTAACCAAGTCAGTCGTTTGCTTAGCAGCTGAACCCTTCGTTGGAATCACAACCATCATTGCGTACTTACCATCCGCACTGATTTGGTAAGGCTTTGAGGCTTGAGCAATAATTGCTTGTTTAATTTGAGCGGCTGCTTGATCTTGCTGAGCCTGAGTTGGTGCTTGACCAGTTGCTTGTGCTTGAGCCGCCATCTTTTGTTGTGCTTCTTGGGTCAATTGCGTCTGCAAAGTGGCTGCCTTTTGCTGGTCAACAGTCAATGGGCTCATCATCTTAACGCCCTTCATGTCAGCAATATGGCTGGCAATCTTGACCAAATTAGCTTCGTTTTCAGCTTGGCCCTTATCAGTGTCCATCTTAACGACAGCAATCAAAGGTGAGTTCACCCCTTCACCAAACTTATCAGAAATCATGTCATAAGCCTGACGCTCTGTTCGGTTATCAGGCAATGAACCGTTATATGGCATTCCCAAACGCATGTTTTGCGCTGGCAAGGCAATGCCGGCCAAGACCAAGATGGCCAGAATTGAAACTGTCCAAGGGTGACCAGTAATCAACTTAGTAATCTTTGATGGGTTCTTAGCCATGTGTTCAACAGTCTGATTGTTTGGCTTAATGAACTTAGCACAAGCCGCAATCAAAGCTGGCAAGAACGTCAACGCTGAAACGACAGCCACAGCAACGGCAACGGCTGTGGCCAATCCCATCGTTGTGACGAATTCGATACCCGCAAAGGCCAAACCACAGACGGCGATAATCACTGTTACACCGGCGAAGATGACTGAACTACCTGCCTCTGAAAGCGCCAAACCAAGCGCCGTCTTCTTATCTCCGTTCGTATCGGCCAAATCAGTCCGGTAACGGTTCAAGATAAAGAGTGAGTAGTCAATTCCAACGGCCAATGACAACATCACAGCCAATGTCTGACTAACACTAGCCAATGTGATGAAGTTGGTTCCAATGGTAATCAACAATACCCCCGAAACCAATCCCACAAGGGCTGAAATGATTGGCATTCCAGCCGTCACGAAGGAACGGAACAATACCAACAAGAGCACGAAGGCAATGGCAATTCCAATCAATTCAGACTTACCGCCCACCTCAATTGGTGTGACCTTCACTGATCCGGTAAAGGCAACCTTAGTATCGGAGCTCTTCACCTTATCGTTAAACGTGTTCTTAACGCCATCAATTGCGTCTTTTGAAACGTTTGTTGAATCATCCTTGAAGGTGATATCCACATAAGTCGTTGTCTTATCAGAGCTAATCACACCCGTTGTATAGGGGTTTGAAATCGACTTAATGTCAGAAGAATACTTCTTTTGTAGCTTATCGATAGCGGAGGCCACTTCGGCCTTCGTCTGATCGTCAGCGACACCATCCTTCTTATTTTGAATAACGGCCTTCATCGTTCCGCTATTCGGATTCATCTTAAACTCTTTTTCAAGAGTGCTTTGAATGTTAGTGGATGGAATGCCAGTAATTGTCAAATTAGTTGTGTAGTGAGAACCAAGTCCCACTGCCCCACCAATTAAGACAGCCACGGCAACCAACCAAACAAGAAAGGTTTTGAACTTATTTTCATAAATCCATTCCCCAAGACGCTTGAGCATGATTGCTCCTCCTTTTATTTAATCGTTGTGTACATTTTAATGGTGATATGTATATTATGAAAGGGATAAAATTGTTATACTGTTCCTTAGAGAGACAAATCTAAGAAAGTGTCCCATTTTTAATTCCGATGGCTAATAAAAATTACGAATTAATGCACAACCACATCATGGAAACAACGGCTGCGCTATTCGTGACCGTTCCATTTTCCAAATTAACGGTCAAGCAAATCTGCGAAGCCGCCAATATTAACCGCAATACCTTTTACCGGCATTTTGATGATAAGTTTGCGCTGTTGGAATTCATGCTAACAGAGGCTATCACCCGCCTCTTTGACCAGGTCGACTTAGCTGATTTTCGTAAGCACCCCTTTCAAATTATTGCCGCTATGGAGTTTTCAGCACCGATGTCAGCACTTGATTTTCAACTCGATGATTCCCTATTTCAGGATATCTTTGATAGTTTGATTTTTAAAGTGTTACGCCAGCTTACTGATGACCAGGATTTTTTGTGGAGTCTTGGGAATATGTATATTATCCGTCTCTGGAACCACAACTTAGAAAAGCCTTATACGCTTCATGAGGGTTACCCCATTTTCGATCAGATGTTTAATGAGGGAAAGTTCCCTGATGATGAGAGCAAGTAAATTTTTAAACAAAGAAAAAACCAGCTCAATTGAGCTGGCTTTTTCTTTATCTTCAATTTTATAAGCAGAAAAAATTTGAAAGATGTCGGTTTTCTTAGTTTTTATTACCCGGGAAAACCCAGTTGGCTTTCCCAAAAATCTTTAGCATTGCTGGCACAAAGAGCAAGCGGATAATAAAGGCATCAAAGAAGATACCAAAGGCTAAGGCCAAGGCCAAAGACTTGATGGTTGGGCTCGGATTCAAAGCAAATGAGCCAAAGACCGCAATCATAATCAAAGCGGCTGTCACTACGATTGGACCGGAGTCCTGCATGGCAACCGTCACTGCCCGGTCGTTATCACCTGTTTTCAGGTATTCTTCACGAGCACGGGAAACCATAAAGACTTCGTAATCCATCGCCAAACCAAAGAGAATGGCCGTGACGATAATTGGTAAGAAGGAAAGGACCGGTGCCGCCTTGGCAACACCAAAGAATTCCTTCAAGAAGCCTTCTTGAATCACCAATGTGGTAAAGCCAAAGGATGCCAAGAGCGACAAGCCAAAGCCAGCCATCGCTACCGCTGGCACAATGAAAGAGCGGAAGACGACCATCAACAAGATAAAGGCCAAAACAATAATCGTAAAGACAAAGATTGGTGTTGCGTTATTGAGCTTCTTCGTGATATCCAAGTTGACGGCGTTCACCCCAGTCAAAGTAATCTTAGCGTTGTACTTTGACTTCGTCGTGTTATCTGAGTAGTTCTGAATCTTGTGGACCAAATTAGTTGTCTCAACTGCTTCAGAACCCTTCTTTGGGATGACGACTAACATCGCGTACTTGCCATCAGCAGAAATTTGATAAGGCTTCGTTGCCTGCTCCATAATCACTTGCTTGATTTGAGCGGCTGCCTGATCCTTTTGTGCCTGGGTTGGCATCTGACCAGTCGTTTGGGCCTGTAAAGCCATCTTTTGTTGGGCTTCTTGTGTCAATTGCGTCTGCAAAGTCGCTGCCTTTTGCTGGTCAACTGACAATGGCGACAACGTCTTTGTGCCAGAGAGGCTGTTCAAATGGCTGGCAATCTTGGCCACATTGGCTTCGTTGACCGCAGCTGATTTGTCAGTGTCTAATTTCACAACAGCAATCAATGGTGAGTTAATTCCCTCACCAAACTTGTCAGAAATCATGTCATACGCCTGACGCTCCGTCTGCTTTTCTGGCAAAGAGCCGTTATAAGGCATTCCCAAGCGCATATTTTGCGCTGGCAAACCAATGCCAACCAAAACCAACACGGCGACAATGACCACTGTCCATGGGTGACCCGTCAAGAACTTCGTGAACTTTGATGGATTCTTGGCCATGTGATCGACCGTCTTCGTATTTGGTCGAATAAACTTGGCACAAGCCGCAATCAAAGCTGGCAAGAAGGTCAAGGCTGACAACACGGCGATGGCGACCGCTACTGCAGCGGCAAAGCCCATGGTTGTCACGAATTCAATACCGGCAAAGGACAAACCGCAAACGGCGATAATCACCGTCACACCGGCAAAGATAACCGACTTGCCGGCTTCGGACAAGGCACTTCCCAAGGCTACCTTTTGATTACCGTTTGTCTCGGCCAAATCAGTCCGATAACGGTTCAAGATAAAGAGCGCGTAATCGATTCCAACGGCCAAAGCTAACATGACAGACAAAGTCTCGGCAACGTTGGCAAGCGTTGCAAAGTTCGTCCCAATAATTACGAGGAACAAGCCAGTAATCAAGCCAACTAGGGCAGACACAATTGGCATTCCGGCAGTAATAAAGGAACGGAACAATACAAGCAACAAAACAAAGGCAATAACGACCCCAATAATTTCTGAAGGACCACCGATTTCAAATGGCTTTAACTGGACGGTTCCAGTATAAGCAACCTTCGTTCCACTTGTCTTCACTCGATCATCAAAGATGGAGCGGATACCGGTAATCGTACTGTGCGCCACCGATGTGGAGTTGGCCTTGAAGGTAATATCGACATAAGTGGTCGTATTATCAGAACTAATGGTGTTGTTGGTATAAGGATTGGCAATGGTCTTGATATCAGAACCATACTTATCCTGAGCCTTAGAGATGGCCTTGGCAACATCTGCCTTTGTTTGGTCATCAGTAATCCCCTTCTGATTTTGAACGACAACCTTTAACGTACCGCTGTTAGGATTTTGATGGAATTCCCGTTCCAGCGTACTTTGGATATTCGTTGATGGCACGCCACTAATCGTCAAATTTTGTGAGAAGTGCGAACCGAGTCCGATTGCACCGCCACCGACAACAATAATGGCTGCCAGCCAAATCAGGAAGGTCTTTACTTTATTTTCATAAATCCATTCCCCGAGTTTCTTGAGCATTTCTACCCCTCCTTTTTAAATCATCATGAATATTTTAGTGACTAATTTAGAAGATTTGAAGAGTCAAAAAATGTTACACTGTTTTAAAATGAAACAAAAATTAAAAAATGTTGCTTTTAAACGAGGTGGAGAATATTTATGGAAAATAAACGCTATGATTTGATGCACCGCCACCTACTAATGACTGCCGGAGAATTGCTCCATGACATCCCCTTTTCCAAAATAAAAGTGAAGGAAATTTGTGATGCTGCCGAGGTTAATCGCAACACCTTTTACCGTCACTTTGTGGATAAGTATGAACTCTTAGATGAATTGTTAAACACAAGTGTCCAATCAATCTATGCGACACTTGACATTGATAAGTTTAAAAAATACCCCTTTGAAACGATTAAAGCCTTTCACTTTGATGGCACCATTGAGGTTTTAGAATTTCAATTACAGGACCGAGCTTTTGAAGACCTGTTCTACAAGTCAATTTTTAAGGCGCTTTCCACCGTCACAACCGATCAAGAACTGCTTTGGTTAATTGGTAACCTTTACGTTGTCCAGTTATGGAATACCAACCGCGATGTTCCTTATGATTTGCGCCAAGACTACCAAATTCTTGACCAAATTGTCACCGATAAGCAGTTTCCAACGAGCTGATACGAACAATGCTATCAATTAAAAAAACGCCCAACCGAAGACATTCGATTGAAAGCTAACTTAGCTTTCAGCCAGATGGCAAGGCAGTTGGGCGCTTTTTTTTAATACCAATAGGTGGCAAGGGTCAGTGCAAAGAATACAGCACCGATAAGCATAATGGCCACCACAATCATGAGCTCGATTAAAAATCGACTATCATTTTTATCATCCTCTGACATCTTTTCCCCTTTCTCTTGTCTAGTTGAACATATTTATTTTTTCAGCAAATGCTGACAAAAAGTCAGAAATAACTCTAGTAGTATTTTACCGATTTCTATCAAATATAACAACAAAGTTACACAGTTAATTATGTTTCGCAATAAAAGAAAGACTTATTCGCGAAAAATTTTTTTGAATCAAAAAAGGCAGCCCAAATTGGACTGCCTTCCTCTTTATCACCTTTAATTTACTTGATTAACGCTTCCGGCGCTTACCTGCAATAAACTTTCGGTGAAAATCAAGTGCGAAATAAGTCTTCGTCATCGCCAACAGCGACGAAATTGACAAAAGGCCGAAAATAACGCCTTTAATAATTGACTGGTTATTCTGATGGAATCCAAACTTTGGATATGCAAACAAAGTAACACGAGTCGTTGGTTGAGCATGGTTCTTCGTTTTCGAACTATTTAGGTCCATTTTTCCTGTTAGTGGTAATACCACTTGTAACTGAGGACTGATTGTGACCCTCTCAGTTTCACGATCATCTTGTTGCACGGTCATAACTGATTGTGTAGCGACCCCAGCTGATTTTTCAGCAACTGACTGCTTTGGATGAGCACTTTCCTGACTTGTTAACTTTGTCAGGCTATCTTGCAACTTTTGCAGCTGCTGGTCATAAGTAGCCAAATTAGTTTGAATACCATCAGCATCCGTTGCGGCATTGATAGCTGCTTGCGCCTTAGCCAACGCCTGATCAACCTGGTTTTCTTCTGCCTGCTTTTGGGCAGTTGTCAAAGAGTTGTCGGCCTCAATCGCCGCCTTGGCAGCTGCAGCCTTTGCTGCTACTGCCTGATCTGCTGCGGACTTCTGATCAGTAATGCTTGTTCCCGGCTGGTGGTCATTGACCACAACTTGATTGCCAGCATCGCGAGCCGTATTCATTGCATCGGCATCCGTCGCAGCGTTGATGGCCGCTTGCGCCTTCGTTACCGCCTGGTCGACTCGGTTCTCCTCCGCCTGCTTTTGAGCAGTCGTCAAAGACTTATCGGCTTCGATGGCTGCCTTGATGGCGGCTGCCTTATTCGCCACCGCCTGGTTAGCAGCTGCCTTTTGGTCAGCGATGCTTGCACCTGGCTGGTGGTCGTTAACAACTGTTTGGTTGCCAGCTTCACGAGCCGCATTCGTCTCATCGGCATCGGTGGCCGCGTTGATGGCTGCTTGTGCCTTGGCTTCATCTTGGTCAATTTGTTGGTCTTGCGCCTGCTTTTGCGCAGTCGTCAAGGTCTTGTCGGCTTCGATGGCTGCCTTAGCTGCTGTGGCCTTTGTTGCCACTGCTTGATTAGCAGCTGCCTTTTGGTCGGCAATGCTTGCACCTGGCTGGTGATCACTGGTCATCGCCTGCGTTCCGGTGTTTCGGGCCGCATTCGTTTCATCGGCATCGGTGGCCGCATTGATAGCCTCCTGTGCCTTGGCTGCATCTTGGTCAACCTGACTCTCTTGGACCTGCTTTTGCGCAGTCGTCAAGGTCTTGTCGGCTTTGATGGCAGCCTTAGCTGCAGCTGCATTCGTCGCCACGGCTTGGTTAGCGGTAGCCTGTTGATCCGCCACGCTTGCGCCTGGCTGGTGGTCATTAGTCATTGTTTGGTTACCAGCATCGCGAGCTGTATTGATAGCATCGGCATCGGTGGCCGCGTTGATAGCCGCCTGTGCCTTGGCTTGATCCTGGTCGACCTGACTTTCTTGGGCCTGCTTTTGCGTAGTCGTCAAGGTTTTGTCGGCCTCGATGGCCGCCTTCGCTGCAGCTGCATTCGCTGCCACAGCTTGGTTAGCGGCAGCCTGTTGGTCCGCCACACTTGCACCTGGCTGATGATCATTAGCCATCGTTTGGGCACCAGCATCGCGAGCTGTATCGGTAGCGTCGGCATCGGTGGCCGCGTTGATAGCCGCCTGTGCCTTGGCTTGATCTTGATCGACTTGGATCTCTTGGGCCTGCTTTTGCGCAGTCGTCAAGGTCTTGTCGGCCACGATGGCCGCCCTAGCTGATGTGGCGGCGGTGGCAATCGCCTGACCAGCCGCTGCCTTTTGACTATCAAGACTGACGCCAGCATGGTAGTCGCCATTCAGCGTTTGCGTCCAGGTTGAAACGGCACTGTTGACACTATCGGCATTCGTTGCTGCATTCACAGCACTGTTTGCCTTGGACAAATCAGTATCCACCTGGCCAGACTGAGACTGCTTCTCAACACTGGTCAAACCGGTGTCAGTAGCAATCTTAGCCTTCACTTGGTTAGCCACGGCTGCTAAGTTAGCATCAGCATCCTGCTGTTGCTGGGCTAGTGCCTTTCCGGCCTGGTAGTCAGCATTCAAAGCCTGCGTCCCAATCGTGACGGCATTGTTGACACCATCATCATCCTTAGCCTGGTTAACAGCACTTTGTGCTTTGGCCAAATCAAGATTTACCTGATTTTCCTGAGCCTGCTGCTGAGCAGTTGTTAAGCCGGTATCGGCCAAAATCTTGGCCTTTACCTGACCCGCCAACGTAGCCAAACTCGTATTGGCTGCCGTTTGCTCACTACTCAAAGGGGCGCCTTCTTGGTAATCATGGTTCAAGGTTTGCTGCCAAATTGAGGCCGCACTGTTAATACCGTCAGCATTCGTTGCTGCATTCACAGCAGTTTCTGCCTTGGTCAAATCAGCCTCGACATGGCTTGATTGAGCCTGCTTCTCAGCGTTAGTCAAACCGGTATCAGCTGCAATCTTAGCTTGGACCTGACTGGCAAGTACTGCCAGGTTGTCATTAGCTGTTGCTTGTTGTGCTGCTACAGCTTGACCAGCCGTGTAATCGCCATTCAGAGTCTTTGTCCAAGTATTGACCGCATTATCAAGACCATCGGCATTTGTTGCTGCAGTCACAACAGCCTCCGCCTTGGTCAAATCGTTCTCAACTTGAGCTGACTGAGCCTGATGGTCCGCACTCGTTAAGCCAGCGTCCCCAGCAATCTTGGCCTTAACCTGGTTAGCAAGGTCTGCCAATTGGTTAGTAGCAGTGACCTGCTGGTTGGACAAAGCCTGACCAGCCTTGTAATCACCGGTCAAAGTCTGCGTCCAAGTGGCCACCGCGCTGTTGACACCATCGGCATTCGTTGCCGCGGAGACAGTATTTTGGGCTTTAGCCAAATCCTGATTTACCTGTGTAACTTGAGCCTGCTGAGCAGTACTGGTTAAGCCAGTATCAGCCAAAATCTTGGCCCTGACTTGGCCAGCCAATCCGTTCAGATTGCTATTAGCCGTTGCTTGCTGGGTTGAAAGAGCCTGGCCGGCATGATAATCACCGGTCAAAGTCTGTGTCCAGGTGGCCACCGCGCTATTAACACCATCGGCATTGGTTGCTGCGGTCACAGCTGCTTGAGCCTTGGCCAAATCAGCCTCGACTTGACCCGACTGAACCTGCTGTTCTGCACTCGTCAAACCGGTATCGGCTGCAACTTTAGCTGCTTCCTGATCGGCCAAAGTAGCCAAATTGCTCTTAGCTGATTCCTGCTGGGCTGACAATGACTCCCCAGCGTGATAATCGCCGGTCAAAGTTGGTGTCCAAACCGCAATAGCATTCTTGAGACCGTCGGCGTTGGTTGCTGCACTCACAACGGCTTCTGCCTTGGCCAAATCAGTATCAACTTGAGCCGACTGGGTGTGCTGTTCTACCCCAGTTAAGCCAGTATCAGCAGCAATCTTAGCCTTCATCTGGTAAGCCAAAATTTCCAAATTACTCGTGGCCGTCGACTGTTGGGCCGACAAGACTTCGCCAGGCTTGTAATCATCGTTTAGAGTCTTGATCCAAGTGGCCACAGCACCATTAACAGCGTCAGCATTTTGTGCCGCATTCACGACACCCTGAGCTTGTGCCAAATCAGCATTCACTTGACCTGACTGAACCCGTTGCTCCGCTGTCGTTAAGCCAGTATCCGCTGCAATCTTGGCCTGCACTTGACTAGCAAGTGTTGCCAAGTTGGAGTTAGCTGTTGATTGTTGAGCTGATAAGGTTTCACCAGCCTGGTAATCAGCGGACAAAATCTGCGTCCAAGTTGCAATCGCATTCTTGACACCATCGGCATTAGTGGTCGTGTTGATAGCACCCTGGGACTGAGCCAAATCGCGGTCAACCTGGGCCGACTGATTTTGTTGCTCAGCACTCGTCAAACCGGTGTCCGCCTCAACCTTGGCCTTCACCTGGTTAGCCAACGTGGTCATTTGACCATTAGCCGTCGACTGTTGCGTTGGCAAAGGCTCACCAGCCTGATAGTCAGCGTTTAGCGTCTTGGTCCATGTTGAAACTTCATTATCCACGCCATCCGCATTCGTTGTCGCGTTCACGGCAGACTGTGCACGATCAAGGTCTGCATCAACCCGCTCTGACTGAGCTTGTTTCTGATCACTCGTCAAACCAGCATCAGCTTCAATCTTGACCTTGACCTGGTTAGCCAGCGTTGCCAAGTTTGCATTAGCAATTGTCTGTTGGACAGCCAAAGCCTCACCAGCCTGGTAATCACCATTCAGAGTCTTTGTCCAAGTGGCCACGGCACTGTTGACACCGTCGGCATTTGTTGCTGCAGTCACAGCAGCTTGGGCCTGAGTCAAGTCACGGTCAACTTGGTTCGACTGATTTTGTTGCTGAACAGTTGTTAAACCAGTGTCAGCTAAAATCTTGGCCTTCATCTGCCCAGCTAAGGTCAATAATTGACCATTAGCGCTAGCTTGTTGGGTAGCCAAAGCCTCGCCGGCCTGGTAGTCGCCGTTCAAGGTTGCAGTCCAAATTGTCACAGCACTGTTGACACCGTCGGCATTCGTTGCTGCATTCACTGCTGCTTGCGCCTGAGTGCTGTCTTTTGCAACTTGGTTCGCTTGACTTTGTTGGTCAACACTGGTTAAGCCGGTATCGGCCAAAATCTTGGCCTTCACCTGACCTGCCAAAGTTGTCAAGGCGGCCGTGGCTGTTTCCTGTTGGTTAGGTAAGGCTTCACCAGCCTTGTAGTCACCGTTCAACGTTTGCGTCCAGGCTGAAACAACAGTGTTGACTTCATCGTCATCCTTGCTGGTACCGATTGCAGCGAGAGCCTGGCCCAAGTCATGATCAACCTGATTTAACTGAATCTGCTGGGTCGCACTGGTCAACCCAGTATCGGTCAAAATCTCATTTTTAACCTGAACTGACAAGGCCGAAAGTTTGGTATTCGCATCCTTTTGTTCAGCTGTCAGCGCCTCACCGGCCTGGTAGTCGGCATTCAAGCTTTGTGTCCAAGTCGAAACGGCACTGTTGACACCATCTGCGTTTGTTGCAGCATTCACTGCATCCTGAGCTTTGGCCAAATCAGCATTAACCTGACTGGCTTCGGACTGTTGTGACGCACTGGTCAAACCAGTATCGGCTTGAATCTTGCCCTTCACCTGGTTAGCCAACGTGGTCAAATTGGTATTGGCTGTTGCCTGTTGGGTGGCTAAGGCCTCACCGGCCTTGTAGTCAGCATTCAACGTTTGCATCCACGTCGAAACGGCACTGTTAACACCATCGGCATTTGTGGCCGCAGTCACGGCACCTTGTGCTTGAGCCAAATCCGTCTCAACTTGGTTCGACTGAGCCTGCCGTGATGCGCCAGTCAAACCAGTGTCAGCCGCAATCTTGGCCTTCACTTGACCTGCTAATGTTGCCAGGTTCGAGTTAGCTGTCAATTGCTGGGCCGACAAAGTTTTACCAGTCTTATAGTCGCCATCTAGGATCTCGGTCCAGCTAGCCACTGCATGATTCACGCCGTCCGCATTGGTCGTCAAACCAACGGCCGATTGGGCCTTGGCCAAATCTGATGCAACTTGACTGGACTGAGTCTGTTGCTCCGCACTGGTCAAGCCAGTATCGGCTTGAATCTTAGCCTGGACCTGATTAGCCAACGTCGACAAGGCGTTGTTGGCCGTTTGCTGTTGGTTAACCAGAGCCTCTCCAGCCCGGTAATCACCATTCAACGTTTGCGTCCAAGTGGAGACAGCACTATTAACACCATCCGAGTTCGTCGTGGCGTTCACAGATGCTTGTGCCTTGGCCAAATCAGTCTCAACCTGGCTTGATTCAGCCTGTTGGGCAACACTGGTCAAACCGGTGTCGGCTGTAATTTTAGCCTTGATTTGGTCTGCCAACGTGGCTAGGTTGCCACCAGCCGTTTTCTGCTGGTTGGACAAAGCTTCGCCAGCCTGGTAGTCGCCATTCAACGTCTGCGTCCAAGTGGCCACAGCGCTGTTGACACCATCAGCATTGCTTGTAGCCGTTACGGCTGCCTGTGCCTTGGCCAAATCAGCATCAACCTGATTGGACTGAGCTTGTTGGGCTGCACCGGTTAAGCCGGTATCAGCCTTAATCGCTGCCTTGAGTTGGCCAGCCAAAATGGCCAAAGAACCATTGGCTGTCGACTGCTGGGTGGCTAAGGCCTCGCCCGCCCGGTAGTCAGCGTTCAACGTCTGCGTCCAAGCAGCCACCACACTATTGACGCCATCGGCATTTGTCGTGGCATTCACAGCCGCTTGGGCCTTAGTCAAATCGTCCTCAACCTGATTTGACTGAGTCTGTTGGGTGACAGCGGTTAAGCCGGTGTCCGCTACAATCTTGGCCTTGACCTGGCCAGCCAAAATTACCAAATTATTGCCGGCATTTGTCTGTTGGGTCGACAGGGCCGTACCAGCCTGGTAATCAGCTTTCAAAGTTTTTGTCCAAGTCGAAACGGCACTGTTAACACCATCGGCATTCGTTGCCGCACTGATAACT
Source organism: Fructobacillus tropaeoli (assembly GCF_016860625.1). Classification (NCBI taxonomy): domain Bacteria; kingdom Bacillati; phylum Bacillota; class Bacilli; order Lactobacillales; family Lactobacillaceae; genus Fructobacillus; species Fructobacillus tropaeoli. Next base: position 119,102 of record NZ_BOJU01000004.1, on the reverse strand, counting down.
GCTTGGGCTTGAACCAAATCAGTGTCCACTTGGCTCGCTTGAGTTGCTTGAGCCGCACTCGTTAGGCCGGTATCGCTCTTGATTTGAGCTTTCACCTGACCTGCCAAGGCTGCCAAACTTGAGTTAGCCGTCAGCTGTTGGGCTGACAAAGCTTGACCAACCTGATTGACGCCATCCGCATTCGTTGCGGCATTGACGGCAGCCTGCGCCTTGCCAAGGTCAGTCTCAACTTGGTTGGACTGTGCCTGTTGGGCGGCACCGGTCAAACCGGTATCCGCTGCAATCTTGGCCTTGACCTGACTAGCCAACGTCGACAGATTGTTAGTAGCCGCCGACTGTTGCATCGACAAGGCCTCACCCGCCTGATAATCACTATTCAAAGTCTGGGTCCAAGCAGTTACTGCGCTATTCACGCCGTCCGCATTGGTGGCCACGGTCACAGCAGCCTGAGCCTTCGTCAAATCGTTTTCAACCTGGGCGGACTGAGCCTGCTGGGCAGCAGCCGTCAAACCGGTATCGGTTGCAATCTTGGCCTTGACCTGACTGGCTAACGTAGCCAAAGAGCCAGTGGCCGCTGACTGCTGGGCCGACAAAGCTTCACCGGCCTTGTAATCACCATTCAGTGTCTGTGTCCAAGTGGCCACAACGCTGTTCACATCGTCGTCATCTTTGGTTGCGATCACCGCCGTTAAGGCGTTACCCAAATCAGTATCGACCTGATTTAACTAAGCCTTCTGAGCTGCGACCGTCAGACCAGTATCGGACAAAATCTTATTTTTAATTTGGACTACCAGCGTTGAAAGCTTAGTACCGGCATCCTTTTGTTCATCGCTTAATGCTTCACCGGTTCGGTAGTCACCATTGAGGGTTTGGGTCCAAGTCGTTACCACAGCATTAACACCATCGGCATTACTTGCAGCGTTGACTGCACCTTGGGCCTTGGCCAAATCTTGATCAACCTGACCAGATTCGGTTTGCTGCTGGGTACCGGTCAAACCGTTATCAGCTTGAATCTTGGCCTTCACTTGACCAGCCAAAGTTGCCAAATTGTTAGCAGCAGTTGACTGCTGAGCGGATAAGGCCTCACCAGCCTGGTAATCACCGTTCAAGGTCTGCGTCCATGCTGAAACGGTGCTATTCACACCGTCCGCATTGGTGGCAGCGTTCACAGCTGCTTGCGCCTTGGCCAAATCAATGGCAAGCTGGTTCGATTGCGTACTTTGGGCAGCACTGGTTAAGCCAGTATCCGCTGTAATCTTCGCCTTGACTTGACCGGCTAAGGTGGCCAAAGTATTGCCAGCTGCTGTCTGCTGAGTCGACAAAGCTTGACCGACATGGTAATCAGCATTTAACGTCTGCGTCCATGTCGAAACAACAGTATTAACACCGTCAGCATTGGTGGTAGCATTCACAGCTGCTTGGGCCTTCGTCAAGTCGTTTTCAACCTGGTTGACCTGAGCTTGTTGAGCAACACCAGTCAAACCGGTGTCAGCTGTAATCTTCGCCTTGACCTGATCAGCCAAGGTTGCCAAAGAGGCGGTAGCAGCTGACTGCTGGGCTGATAGTGCTTCACCAGCTTGGTAGTCAGCATTCAACGTCTGCGTCCAAGCTGACTCGGCGCTATTAACACCGTCGGCGTTAGTTGCTGATTTGACAGCTGCTTGAGCCTTCGTCAAATCGTTTTCAACCTGAGCAGACTGAGTCTGTTGAGCCACACCGGTTAAGCCGGTGTCGGCTGTAATCTTCGCCTTGACCTGACCAGCCAAAGTGGTCAAAGAAGCACTGGCAGTCGACTGTTGCGTCGACAAAGCCTCACCGAGCTTGTAGTCGCCATTGAGTGTCTGCGTCCAAGTTGCCAAAGCACTATTCACATCGTCGTCATCTTTGGCGGTGCCCACTGCTGTTAGTGCCTTGCTTAAATCACTATCGATCTGATTTGACTGTGCCTGTTGTTGTGCACTTGTCAGACCGGTATCGGACAAGATTTCATTTTTTGTTTGAAGTGCCAATGTCGACAGCTTGGTACCAGCATCTTTTTGCTCATCGCTCAAAGCTTCGCCAGCTCGATAATCACCATTAAGGGTCTGGGTCCAAGTCGAAACAGCTGCATTAACGCCATCAGCGTTTGTCGCCGCATTGATGGCACTCTGTGCCTTCGCCAAATCAGCATCGACCTGATTGGACTCGGTTTGCTGTTGGGTACCAGTTAAGCCAGTATCCGCCGTAATCTTCGCCTTCACTTGACCGGCCAAAGTTGCCAAAGTATTGCCAGCAGTTGCCTGCTGGGTCGACAAGGCTTCCCCGGCCTGGTAATCAGCATTCAACGTCTGCGTCCAAGTGGTGACATCACTATTAACGCCATCGGCATTGGTTGCTGCATTCACAGCAGCCTGGGCCTTCGTCAAATCTTGATCAACCTGGTTAGTCTGATTCTGTTGGGCAACACCGGTTAAGCCAGCATCCCCTGCAATCTTAGCCTTCATCTGACCGGCTAAGGTTACCAGACCTGAGTTCGCCGTCACTTGTTGGGCAGACAAAGCCTCACCGGCCTTATAGTCAGCATTTAACGTCTGAGTCCAGGAAGTTACGGCGCTATTGACACCATCCGCATTGGAGGCGGCATTGACGGCTGCCTGTGCCTTACCAAGGTCTGTAGCAACTTGGTTGGACTGAGCCTGTTGAGCCGCACCAGTCAAACCAGTATCCGCTTCAATCTTGCCCTTCACTTGGCCAGCCAACGTAGCCAGATTGTTAGTGGCAGTTGCTTGCTGGCTCGACAAAGCTTCACCAGCTTTATAATCGCCATTCAAGGTTTGCGTCCAAATGGCCGCTATGCTATTGACACCATCGGCATTGGTTGCACCATTGATACCATTTTGTGCCTGAGACAAATCACGGGCAACTTGGTCTTCCTGTGCCTGCTGGGCGGCAACCGTCAAGCCGGTATCCGCTTCAACCTTGGCCTTGACCTGAATAGCCAAGGTGGCCAAATTATTAGCGGCAGTTGACTGCTGAGCGGACAAAGCTTCACCAGCCTTGTAGTCCCCACTCAATGTCTGCGTCCAGGAAGCAACAACGCTATTCACACCATCGTCATCTTTGGCTGCGCTCACGGCCGTCAAAGCCTTGCCCAAATCAGTATCCACCTGATTTGACTGGGACTTTTGGGTCGCACTGGTCAAGCCAGTATCAGCCAAAATTTCGTTCTTAATTTGCACTGCCAGCGTTGATAACTTGGAGCTGGCATCTTTTTGTTCATCGCTTAATGCTTCGCCAACCCGGTAATCGCCATTGATTGTCTGGGTCCAAGTAGCTACCACAGCATTAACGCCATCGGCGTTGGTTGCAGCGTTGACTGCACTTTGTGCCTTGGCCAAATCTTGATCAACCTGACCAGATTCGGCTTGCTGCTGGGTACCGGTCAAACCAGTATCCGCCTCAATCTTGGCCTTCACTTGGCCAGCCAATGTCGCCAAGTTGTTAGTGGCAGTTGCTTGCTGGCTCGACAAAGCTTCGCCGGCCTGGTAGTCGGCATTCAAAGTCTTTGTCCAGGTCGAAACGACACTATTAACATTGTCAGCATTACCTGCAGCGTTCACAGCTGCTTGCGCCTTGGCCAAATCAATGGCAACCTGTTTCGATTGTGCTTGTTGGGTAGCACCGGTTAAGCCAGTGTCGGCTGTAATCTTGGCCTTGACCTGATTAGTCAATGTTGCCAAATTCGTATTGGCCGTTGACTGCTGACTTGATAAGGCTTCTCCAGCCTGGTAATCAGCATTCAGAGTCTTTGTCCAAGTCGAAACAGCGCTATTGACGCCGTCTGCGTTCGTGGCCGCATTGACGGCAGCCTGAGCTTTCGCCAAATCGTTATCAACCTGAGCAGTCTGAGCCTGTTGGGCCACACCGGTCAAACCGGTGTCGGCCGTAATCTTCGCCTTTACCTGACCAGCCAACGTTGCCAAATTCGTATTAGCCGCTGACTGTTGGTCTGCCAAGTCCTCACCGGCCTGGTAATCGCCGTTCAAGGTCTTTGTCCAAGACGAAACAGTGCCGTTAACGCCGTCCGCATTCGTGGCCGCATTGACCGCGGTCTGGGCCTTGGTCAAATCTTGGTCAACCTGGGCAGACTGGGCCTGTTGGGCGGCACCGGTCAAACCGGTGTCCGCTTCAATCTTCGCCTTGACCTGGCCAGCCAATGTCGCCAAAGAACCAGTAGCGGCTGACTGCTGGTCTGCCAGAGACTCACCGGCCTGGTAATCACCATTCAGTGTTTTCATCCAAGTGGCCACAGCAGTGTTAACACCGTCGGCATTGGTTGCCGTATCGATAGCCGCTTGAGCCTTGGTCAAATCACCATCAACCTGACTGGACTGAGCCTGTTGGGCAGCACTCGTCAAACCGGTATCCGCTGCAACCTTGGCCTTGACCTGACCGGCCAAAGTGGTCAAAGAACCACTGGCAGTCAACTGTTGAGCCGCTAAGGCTTGACCGGCCTTGTAGTCACCGTTCAGCGTTTGCATCCAAGTCGAGACGGCACTATTCACAACATCTGCATTGCTTGCTGCATCCACAGCCGCTTGGGCCTTGGCCAAATCGGCCTCAACCTGGCTAGACTGAGACTGTTGAGCAGCAGCCGTTAAGCCAGTATCGTCTTCGACTTTAGCCTTGACCTGACCGGCCAAAGTAGCCAAAGAATCGCTCGCATTCGACTGCTGAGTCGACAAGGCTTGGCCGGCCTGATAATCATTATTCAGAGTCTGTGTCCAAGTAGCTACCGTGCCATTGACGCCATCCGCGTTGGTGGCCGCATCCACGGCTGCCTGGGCCTTCGTCAAATCGCTTGCAACTTGGCCAGACTGATTTGTCTGCTGAGCACTGGTCAAACCAGTGTCAGCCATCACCTTGCCCTTGATCTGACCAGCTAAGGTGGCCAGATTCGTGTTGGCCGCTGACTGCTGAGCTGACAAGGCTTGACCAGCCTTGTAATCACCGTTCAACGTCTGCGTCCATGTGGCCGTCGTGCTATTGACACCATCGGCATTTGTCGCAGCATTGACGGCTGCTTGAGCCTTGGCCAAATCTTGATCCAACTGACTGGACTGGGACTGTTGGTCGGCAGTTGTCAAACCGGTATCGGCTTGAATCTTGCCCTTGATCTGGCCGGCTAACGTTGCCAAAGAAGTATTAGCCGCTGACTGTTGCGTTAATAGCGCCTCGCCAGCCTTGTAGTCGTCCGTCAATGTTTGCGTCCAACTAGCCACAACGCTATTAAGGCCATCGGCATTCTTGGCAGCCGTTACAGCCGCTTGGGCCTGGGTCAAATCAGTACCAACCTGGTTGACCTGGGCCTGTTGAGCGACAGCCGTTAAGCCAGTATCGGCTTGAATCTTGGCCTTAACTTGACCAGCTAAGGTGGCCAAATTATCGCTGGCCGTTGTCTCCTGGGCTGACAAGGCCTCACCAGCCTTGTAATCACCGTTGATGGTCTGTGTCCAGGTCGAAACGACACTATTCAAGCCATCTGCATTCGTGGCCGCAGTTACAGCTGCTTTGGCTTGCGTCAAATCAGTATCAACCTGACCAGACTGAGCCACTTGTTGCGCATTGGTCAAACCGGTATCCGCTTGAATCTTGGTCTTGACTTGGTCAGCCAAGGTTGCCAAGTTACCACTTGCAGTTGCCTGCTGAGCAGTCAATGCCTCACCAGCCTTGTAATCACCATTTAAGGTCTTTGTCCAAGACGTCACGACGCTGTTGACATCGTCATCATCTGTACTTGCCCGAACCGCTGTCAACGCATTGCCCAAATCAGTATCCACCTGATTTGACTGAGACTGCTGTTGACTGCTAGTCAAACCGCTATCAGACAAGATTTGATTCTTAATTTGAACAGCCAGAATTGAAAGTTGACTATTCGCATCTTTTTGTTCAGCAGTGAGTGTTTCACCGGCCTTGTAGTCGGCCTTTAAGGTTTGCGTCCAAGTCGAAACAGCGCTGTTAACACCGTCGGCATTGGTTGCGCCACTCACAGCTGTCTGGGCCTTGGCCAAATCAGCATTCACATTAGCGGACTCAGACTGCTGGTTAGCACCAGTCAAACCGGTGTCGCCGTCAATCTGGTTCGTAATCTGACCAGCCAGCGTGCTCAATTGTTGATTGGCAGCCTTTTGTTGGTCTGCTAGGGCTTGACCCGCTTGATAGTCGCCATTGAGCGTCTGCGTCCAAGTAGCAACAGCGCTGTTAACGCCATCGGCGTTGTCTGCATTCTTCACATCCGTCTGAGCCTGAGCCAAATCACGGTCGACTTGTTTGGACTGGGACTGTTGGGCCACAGCGGTTAAGCCAGTATCGGCTTGAATCTTGGCCTTGACCTGGCCAGCCAACGTGGCCAAATTCGTGTTGGCCGCTGACTGTTGAGCTGACAAAGCCTGACCAGCCTTGTAATCGCCGGTGACGGTCTGCGTCCACGTTGAAACAGCACTGTTAACGCCGTCAGCGTTCGTCGCATCGGTTACGGCAGCTTGCGCCTTGGCCAAATCTTGATCAACCTGGTTGGACTGAGACTGCTGGGCAGCACTCGTCAAGCCAGTATCGGCTTGAATCTTGGCCTTGACTTGACCAGCTAAGGTGGCCAAATTCGTATTAGCCGCTGACTGCTGATCTGACAAAGCCTGACCAGCTTGATAATCATGATTCAAAGTTTGCGTCCACGTTGAAACGGCACTATTCACACCATCGGCAGTAGTTGCGCCATTGACGGCCGTTTGGGCCTTGGCCAAATCAGCATCAACCTGATTTGACTGGGCCTGCTGGGCAGCACTCGTCAAGCCGGTATCCGCCAAAATCTTGGCCTTGACCTGGCCAGCCAACGTGGCCAAATTCGTGTTGGCCGCTGACTGTTGAGCTGACAAGGCCTGACCAGCCTGGTAGTCAGTATTCAACGTCTGCGTCCAAGTTGAAACAGCGCTATTCACGCCGTCGGCGTTCGTCGCAGCGGTCACTGCAGCCTGTGCCTTGGCCAAATCAGTTTCAACCTGGTTCGACTGGGTCTGCTGAGCAGCGCCCGTCAAGCCAGTGTCCGCGCTAATTTTTGCTTTGACCTGGTCAGCTAATGTAGCCAAGTTCGTGTTCGCCGTTAATTGCTGGGCTGACAAAGCCTGACCAGCCTGGTAATCATGATTCAAAGTTTGCGTCCAGGTGGTGACAGCGCTATTTACGCCGTCAGCATCTGTGGCCGCACTCACAGCAGCCTGCGCCTTGGCCAAATCGTTGCCAACTTGGGCCAACTGAGATTGCTCGGTAGCACCCGTCAAACCAGTATCCGCCTGAATCTTGCCTTTGACCTGATCAGCCAAAGTACTCAAATTATTATTAGCAGTCGCCTGTTGGGTTGCCAAAGCCTGACCGGCCTGGTAATCCCCGTTCAGTGTTTGTGTCCAGGTTGAAGCAGCGCTGTTGACGCCATCCGCATTGACGGCCGCACTCACGGCAGCCTGCGCCTTGGCCAAATCCTGAGTAACTTGAGCAGACTGGGCCTGTTGAGTAGCACCGGTTAAGCCGGTATCCGCCTGAATCTTAGCTTTGACCTGATCGGCCAACGTACTCAAATTACTATTAGCAGTTGATTGTTGAGCCGTTAAGGCCTCGCCGGCCTTGTAGTCGGCATTCAAAGTTTGCGTCCAGGTCGAAACAGCGCTATTCACGCCATCCGCACTGGCTGCTGTATTAACAACCGACTGAGCCTTCGCCAAATCCTGGTCAATCTGATTTGACTGAGCCTGCTGAGCAGCACTCGTCAAACCAGTATCAGCCAAAATCTTAGTTTTGAGCTGACTAGCAAGGGTACCCAAATTGCCAACGGCAGTTGCCTGCTGTGTTGTCAGTGGTTCGCCAGCTTGATAGTCGGCATTTAGTGTCTGCGTCCAGGTTGAAACAGCGCTATTGACGCCATCCGCATTCTTGGCGGCAGTCACCGCATCCTGAGCCTTTTCGAGGTCTTGATCCACCTGCTTTGACTGAGCCTGTTGGGCAGCACCCGTCAAGCCAGTATCCGCCTGAATCTTTGTCTTCACCTGACCAGCCAACGTTGCCAAATTGTTATTGGCAGTTGACTGCTGGGTCGACAAAGCCTGACCGGCAGTGTAGTCATTATTCAACGTCTGTGTCCAAGTGGCCACGGCGCCATTGACGCCATCCGCATTGGTTGCGCCGCTGACAGCAGCCTGCGCCTTACTCAAATCATTCGTTACTTGGTTCGACTGGCTCTGTTGGTCGGCACTGGTCAAACCTGTATCGGCTTGGATTTTGTTTTGCACCTGACCAGCCAATGTTGCCAGGTTGCTATTTGCATTCTTCTGTTGGTCGGCCAACGCCTGGCCAGCCTGGTAGTCACCATTCAAGGTTGGCGTCCAAGTTGAAACGGCATTATTGACACCGTCCGCGTTCGTCGCAGCATTCACCGCAGCCGTGGCCTTCGTCAAATCAGCGGCCACTTGCTTGGTTTGTGCTTGTTGGTCAGCAGCCGTTAAGCCGGTATCCGCCAAAATGGCAGCCTTGACCTGGCCAGCTAATGTTGTCAGATTGTTAACGGCAGTCGACGCCTGCGTCGACAAAGCCTGACCGGCCTTGTGTTCACCGTTCAAGGTCTGAGTCCAAGTCGTCACGGCATTATTCACATCGTCAGCATTCTGGGCAGAGCCAACCTCCTGCAATGCCTGAGTCAAATCAGTATCCACCTGGCTCGACTGAGTCTGTTGGGTCGCACCCGTTAGACTCGTATCCGCCAAAATGGCAGTCTTGACCTGGTCAGCCAACAACGACAACTTCGTCTTGGCATCCCTTTGTTCGCCGGTTAAGGTTTCACCCGCCTGATAGTCGGCATTTAATGTCTTGGTCCAAGTGGCAACGGCACTATTGACGCCGTCGGCCTTCGTCGCTGATTTCACAGCACCCTGGGCACTGGTCAAATCAGTATTCACCTGGGCAACCTGAGCAGTCTGCTGAGCACTCGTCAAGCCAGTATCCGCCTTAATCTTGGCAATCACTTGGCCCGCTAAGGTACCTAGATTAGAAGTAGCCGTTGTCTGTTGGTCCGACAAAGCCTGGCCGGCTTGGTAATCGCCATTGAGTGTTTGTGTCCAGTAATTGTTGGCGCTATTAACGCCATCAGCATTCGTTGCGCCACTAACAGCCGCCTGAGCCTTGCCCAGATCAGCATTAACGGTGGCAACCTCTGCTTGTTGCGCATCCCCGGTCAAGCCGGTATCTGCAGTAATCTTTGTCTTAATCTGATCGGCCAAGGTCGCCAAATTCGAGTTCGTTGTGGCCTGTTGTGTCGACAGCGCCTGACCAACCTTGTGGTCGGCGTTCAAGGTTCCGGTCCAAGTGGTAACAGCGCTATTCACGCCGTCCGCATTCGTCGCTGACGAAACGGCCGTTTGAGCACTGGCAAGGTCAGTATCCACCTGCTTTGACTGAGATTGCTGCTCAGCATTGGTCAAACCGGTATCGGCTTCAATCTGGACCTTGACTTGATTAGCCAAAACGGCCAATTGATTATTCGCCGAATTCTGTTGATCTGACAACGCCTCACCAGCCTTGTATTCGGCATTCAATGTTCCAGTCCAAGTGGTTACCGTGTTGTTCAAATCATCAGCGTTTGTCGTGGCATTGATGGCCGTTTGTGCCTGACTCAAATCAGAGTCGACCTTGTTCGACTGGCTGCTTTGAGCAGCACTAGTCAAAACAGTATCGGCCTTAATCCGGTTTTTGATCTGACCGGCAAGGTTAACTAAGGCCGCATAGGCACTAGCCTGCTGGTTCGTCAAGGATTCACCAGCCTGGTAGTCCGCCTGCAAAATTGGTTTCCAAGTTGCAACCGCACTGTTAACGCCATCCGCATTCGTGGTCCCGTTGACAACCCCTTGAGCCCGGGCCAAATCCGCATTGACGTTGGTCACCTCTGCTTGTTGTTGGGCACCCGTTAGGCCACTATCGGCCAGAATCTGATTTTTCACCTGACCAGCCGTGGTTGCCAAACCAGAGTTAGCTGTGCTCTGTTGTGAAGACAAAGCCTCACCGGCATGGTACTCACCGCTGATGGCCTGCTTCCAGTTAGCAGCGGCACTATTCATGTCATCGGCATCTTTAGTGGCACTAACGGCCGCCTGGCCTTGAGCCAAAGCCTGGTCGACCTGGCTTGACTGTTGTGCTTTTTGAGCGTTCGTCAAACCGCTATCGTCTTCAATTTGCACCTTCGTTTGAGCAGCCAGTGTTGCTAACTGCTCATTTTGAGTTGACTGTTGCGTGGCCAATGGCACACCGGCCGTATAATCACCGGTCAAAGTGCCCGTCCAAGTCGAAAGGGCGCTCTTAACACCATCGGCATTGGTGGCCGTATTCACCGCGTTTTGTGCCTGAGTCAAATCATTGGCCAATTGGGCAGACTGCGCCTGTTGGGTCACAGTCGTCAAACCAGCATCACTGGTAATTTTAGTCTTGATTTGACCAGCCAACGTATTCAGCTGGCTGGTAGCCGTTGCCTGTTGCGTGGCCAATGGCACACCAGCCTGATAATCGTTGGTCAATGCCTGATTCCAAGCGGCAGCGGTATCGTTAACATCATCAGCATCCTTGGCAGCTTGAATAGCGGCCAAGGCCTTACCCAAATCAGTATCCACCTGTTTTGACTGTGACTGCTGATCAGCAGTTAGCAAGCCCGTATCGCCTGCAATTTGTTTTTTAACTTGAGTAGCCAAAAGCGACAGTTGTGAAATGGCCGCCTGTTGTTCAGCACTTAAGGTTTGGCCAGTCTTATAGTCAGCATTCAGCGTTTGCGTCCAAGTCGTCACAGCGGTGTTAACACCATCCGCACTCGTGGCTTGGTTGACTGCTTCTTGAGCCTTGCCCAAATCAGCATTCACATTGGCAATCGCTGATTGTTGCTGTGCGCTCGTTAAGCCAGTGTCCGCTAAAATCTTCGCATTGACTTGGCCGGCTAACGTGACAAGGTTGGCATTGGCGGTCGCTTGTTGCGTGGCCAATGGTGCCCCAGCTTGATAATCGCTATTCAGTGTCTGGGTCCAACTGGTCTCAGCAGCATTCACGCCATCGGCGTTAACAGCTGCCGTAACAGCCGCCTGCGCCTTTGACAAATCAGCCTGAACTTTGGCCGTATCGGCCTGACTCTGCGCATTCGTCAAATTGTTATCGGCCGTAATCTTGGCTTGGATTTGGCCTGCAAGGGTCTGCAGGTTAGTATTGGCCGTTGCTTGTTGGTTCGACAGAGCTTCGCCTGCCTTATAATCATTTGTTAAGGTTTGAGTCCAATTTGGCAGAATGCCGTTCAAACCGTCGGCATTAGTCGTGGCCTTAACGGCGTTTTGTGCCTGAGTCAAATCAGTGTTTAATTGACTAATTTCACTTTGTTGCTGAGCGGTCGTCAAACCGGTATCAGCCGAAATCTTGTCCTGCACTTGGGTAGCCAGTTGCTGCAAGTTCGAATTAGCTGTTGCCTGCTGGTCAGACAAAGCCTCACCAGCATGGTAATCACTATTTAATGTCTGATCCCAGCTCGTAACAGCTGCGTTGATGCCATCGGCACTCGTGGCAGCATTTACCGCACTTTGTCCCTTGGCCAAATCAGCATTCAGCTGGGCAACCTGTGCCTGTTGTTGAGCACCCGTCAGGCCGGTATCGGCCATAATCTTGACCTGCACTTGGCCGGCAAGAGCGCTCAGGCTGTTATTGGCAGTCAACTGTTGGTTTGTCAGTGGCACGCCCGTCTGATAATCGCCATTGAGAGTGTTCGTCCAAGTGGCCACAGCGCTATTCACCCCATCGGCATTCGTCGCTGCTTTAACTGCTGCTTGTGCGTTGGCAAAATCAGTTGCCAATTGGCTCGTATCAGCATTTTTCTGGCTAGTAGGCAACGTTGGGTCACTTGTAATCTTGCCCTGCACCTGGCTCTCAAGTGCTTGTAACTGCTGGATAGCAGTCACCTGTTGACTTGTTAAGGACTCACCCGCCTTGTAGTCGCTATTTAATGTTTGCGTCCAGACGGAGACGGCATTCGCCACGCCATCGGCATTCACCGTGGCATTCACAATTTTTTCAGACTTAGCCAAATCAGCATTCAACCCACTGATTTCGCTTTGTTGTTGCGCGGTCGTCAAGCCCGTATCGGACTGAATCGTTTTCTGAACCTGGCTAGCCACGCCTGACAGATTCGTATTCGCATTCGCCTGCAAGGTTGCCAGGGCTGGACCAGCGTGATAGTCGTTATTTAAGGTCTGTGTCCAAGTTGCACTAGCACTATTGACCTGATCGGCATTCGTGGTGGCAGAAACGGCTGTTTGTGCCTTACCAAAGTCCGCATCCACCTGGTTTGACTGCGATTGTTGTTCAGCAGTCGTGAGGCCGGCATCGTTAGCAATTTCAGTCTTTACCTGACCAGCCAATGCTTTCAAGTTGGCAATTGTGGTTGCCTGTTGGCTCGTCAAAGGAACGCCTTCATGGTACTCACCATTAAGCGTTTGTGTCCAAGTCGAAACGGCGGCATTGACACCATCCGCGTTTGTCGCGGCACTGACGGCTTGCTTGGCACTCGCCAAATCGTTATCAACCTTGGTTGACTGTGAACTTTGGTCCGCGGTCGTTAAGCCGGTATCGCCCGTAATCTCAGCCTTCACCTGACCAGCAATTTTTGCTAACTGATCATCAGCCGCACTTTGTTGGTCGGCCAAGCTACTATATGTCTTGTAATCCGCATTCAAGACTGGTGTCCAAGTTGAAACAGCAGTATTGACTCCATCAGCATTCGTAGCAGCAGAAACTGCCGCTTGAGCCTTCGTCAAATCAGCCTGCAGGCTGTTTTCTTCGCTTTGTCGCTGATCAGTCGTCAGACTGACATCCCCGTCAATCTGACCCTTGATCTGTCCTGCTAAGGTCGAGAAGTTTTGGTTGGCAGTTCCTTGCTGCTGTGACAAAGGCGTTCCAGCCTTGTAGATATTATTAATTGTCTGTGTCCAGCTCGTCTCGGCGCTATTGACACCGTCGGCATTCGTGGCCGCATTAATGGCTGCAATTGCCTGGCTTTCATCCGTGTTAACCTGACCGGATTGCGACTGTTGGGCAGCACCCGTCAGACCCGTATCAGCAGTAATCTTTGCATTCGCCTGACTGGCGGTTGCTTTCAGACTCGCAATGGCAGTCGCTTGTTGGGTCGCCAAAGGAATGCCGGCCGTGTAGTCGCCATTTAGTTTTGTTGTCCAAGTCGCTACAGCGGCATTGACGTCGTCATCATCCTTGGCATTCAAAACCGCATTCAAAGCACTCGCCAAATCAGCCGTAACATTGCTACCTTGTTGCTGCTGGGTGACACCCGTCAAGCCGGTATCGTTGGCAATTTGTTGCTTAACCTGTCCAGCTAACTGCGTTAACTGATTTTTCGCATCGGACTGCTCATCGCTTAGGCTTTCGCCCTTCTTGTAGTCAGCGTTTAAGGTTTGCTGCCAAATAGCAACTGCACTGTTGACCCCGTCGGCATTCGTTGCCGTTTTCACAGCAGTTTGCGCCTGGGAAAGGTGGGTATCAAGGTTGGCAATGTCGCTTGTTTGTGCCGCACTTGTCAAGCCAGTATCGGCCTTGACCGCAGCAACAAGTTGGTGCTAGCAGTCGTTTGTTGGGTCGCCAAAGGAACGCCCACTTGATAGTCAGCGTTAATTTTTTGTGTCCAGTAGGTATTGGCACTATTAGCACCATCGGCATTCGTCGTGGCACTAACTGCAGCCTGAGCCTTGGTCAAATCATTATCAACTTGACTCGACTGATCGCTTTGTTGGCTACTTGTCAGACCTGTATCAGCCTTGATTTCAGTCTTCACCTGCACAGCCAATGCCGCCAAATTAGAATTGATGGTGCTTTGCTGCTCAGCAAGTGATTGGCTAGCCTGATGATAATCGCCACTGATCTGCTTTATCCACTCGGCGTTGGCACTGTTGACGCCATCGGCATCTGTGGTGGCAGTCAAAGCGGATTCAGCTTTCTGCAAGTCCTGGTCAACGTTATTGGACTGGGATTGCTGCTGCGCACCCGTCAAGCCCGTATCGGCCTCGATTTGTTGTTTGACTTGTCCTGCTAACACTGACAAGGCATTACTCTTATCAGCCTGTTGGTTCGCCAATGCTTCACCGGAGACATGTTCACTAGCAAGCTTTTGCTTTCCCTGATCCCTGGCAGTGTTAATATCGTCAGCATTCGTAGCATTATTAACTGCATTTTTGGCATTACTAAAATCAGCCTCTACCAAGGCATCTTGAGCCAGTCGTGTAGAAGTCGTTAAAGTTGGATCGGTATTAATAGCGCTCTCAACCGTCGTTCGTTGTTGGTCTAAGACGTTGATCGCATCACTTTGTTGCTGGCTAATCGTTTCCCCAGACTGATGCTGGTTGGCAATATCGGCTAACCCAGACGTCTTTTTGTCCAAAACGCCCTGGGCATTCGTAGCATTCGTGACGAGTGCTTGGTCGGCCGTCAGTGCACTCTGCACATTCTGATCTTGTTGCTGCTTTTGCGTTGCTGTCAGCGTGACATCTTGATTAATCGTCGTTGTTGTCGCACTTGCTTGGGCAGCCAACGCATTATTGGCATCATTTTTTTTGCTGCGTTAAATCGTCACCAGACTGATGTTGGTTATCAATCGTCAACACACCATCTGATAACTGCTGCTGGATTCCCTGGGCCGTTGTTTGGCTGTTTAGGAGGTTCAACGCCGTGTTTTGCGCAGCCGTCACACCGGCGCTTTCCTGCTGTTGCTTGGCGGTCGTTAGGGTCGGATCGGTATTAATAGCGTTGGTAACCTTCAAGGCCTCGGCGTTCAGCTTGGCAATGGCAGCGGCCAATTGATCACTGACCGCTGGTCCAGACTGGTGCACCGCATTGATATTTTGAATGGCTGTATTCGCTAAGGTTTCGATGCTTTGCGCATCCTGGGCATTCGAAATAGCCGTGATAGCAGCACTCGCAAAGTTATAAACCTTTTGATTTTGCGCATCCTGATCACTCTTCGTTAATGTTTGATCGCCGCTAATGATTCCGGTTGCGGTATTAGCTGCCTGCTGAACCGCCTGTTCTTCAGCACTTTGCTGTTGCGTCAGCGGTGTCCCAGAAACGTGGGCCGCTTTAATTGCAGCCAGGCCATTAGCCAAGGCATCCGCAACCTGTTGGGCTGTTTGGGCATTTTGGATATTGATTAAAGCATCCGAATTGGCCTTATTAACAGCATTGTTTTCAGCCGTTTTGGTTGCTGTATCGATAGTTGGATCATTGTTAATATCCTGGTGAGTTTGATTGCCCGCACCATTAATGGCATTATTAGCATCCGACTTTTGACCAGAAATAGCCTCACCAGTCTTGTACTCACCCTGAATCTTAGTGCTGTAAGTATTGAAAGAATCATAAATGCCATCGATATCCGTGGCTGCTTTGATAGCTGTTTGACCTGCCTGTAAATCAGCATCAACCGCTGCCGACTCACTCGCCATTTGAGCGGTAGTTAACGTTGTGTCGGCATTGATGGTCGTCTTGGTTTTCGTTGCCACAGTTTGCAAGTCCGTCAAGCAGTCCGCCCGCTGCGTCTCGATTGGCAAACCGGTGTGATAGACTGCATCAATAGTCGCAATTCCCTGAGCAAAAATGTCGTTCAAGGCGTTACCGGATCCAGCACTTAATTTCGTTAAGGCCGCTTGCCGAGCATCCCCAACCTGGCTCACCTGGCTGGCTTTTACCGTCTTATTCAGGGTCGAATCGTTGTTAATAATGCCGTTTTCCTTGGTTTCCTCAGCATAAATCAGATTACTCAAATCTGAAACTCGATCGGCATTCGTTTCATAAAGGAAAGTAATCTGGTCACTAGGACCAAAGGTATAAGGCTTGGTTGGGTCAACAACTTGACCATTAACCTGCGTTTGATAAATTGAAAAACCATCAACCTCTGGTTGTGGCAAAGAAGAAAGTGTCTGACCCGTAATACCTTGAATCGTCAGACTTGGCACAGATTGAAGCATGTTGCCATGCTGATTTTCGTAAACTGGCTGAATATTTTGCGTGTTCCCAGCCACGTAAATCGTCACTAAGCCATTGTTATCGCTCACAACAGTGGACTTGGTCTGGTTGGTATTGTTGGCATCGTAGTGGTAGCCGGTTGGAACATTCGTAGTTGTGTAGTACTGCTTGGTCCAATCAATGGTATTGCCGTAATTAGCGGTCATCAAACCGGACGTTAATTCCGAGCCGGTTCCACCAGACAGCTGACCCGGCAAGACCTTGCCAGTATTTTCATCAACATACTGGTATTGAACGGTTTCAGGCAGACCATAAACATAAACCTTATAGGTAAAGGACATATCGTTGACGGGCACAATCAAATTATTGGCTTGCCCATCCGCAGTCCCGTCATCGGCTGTTGTTGTCGAATCCCCACCACTTTGATGATCACTCGCTGCAGTGCTTGGAATCTCAGAACCCAAGGCCCAGCGATAGCCCGTTGGCATTTGATCATTGACGATGTTGGAATTGACCAAGGAAACGACTTCGCCCGGATAATACTTCTTCAAATCAGAAACATCGACCTGAATCTGCTTGACGACCTTACCGGTTTCATCGACATAGTCAACGTTCACGACCCCGTTGCCGCCGGTATTATCGGCCCGAACTTCACGGATATTATTGGTATTCACCGAACTAGCCGGTAATTGAGTACCATCTCGAGAAGTTAAAGTAACGTTTTGGTTTGTAACGACTAAAGTACCACCATCCGTTGCATAGATGGGCGTTGGGTTTGAATTACTTGAGGTTCCGTTGGTCCAAAGGCTGGTCTTAACACCCTTGATAATAAATTGAGCACCATTACCCAACGTAAACATTTGACCGTTAAAGCCACCGATATTATCCACATGACCGGCATAGTAATAACCATTATTATTGGAATCAAAGAGCCCAACATAGAAAAGGCGGGGCTCATCAATCTCCAGCGTTGTTCCAGCGCCTAACTTAATCGATTGGGCATAATCCTGAGTATTAAACTGCTTAAAAGAAAGGGTTAAGCCAGGATAAAAGTAGATATTGGCATTCGTATTGTCGCTTGTTGTAATAAAGTCACGACCGTCAAGTGCAGTCACGCCCGACAAATTATCCTGGTTATTAAGAATATTAACCGTAAAGTTCCGACCAAAAATATACTGGCGGTTATTTGGATTAGAGCCATTGTAGTTCAATTGGTCTAATAAGTGCCGGTAACCGTCCAAAGTCCAGGTAACGTTATCACCGATTTCCATCCCCTGATAACTACCATAAACGAGACCATAGTTAAATAAGCCAGGTGCTGCTGCACCTGAGTGATAAAATCCTCCGCTGACCGAGGCACCATCCCCAACCCGGAACATATGGTCGGATCCAGTAATAGCCGACCCCTGTGATTGGGCGGTTGCCAGGCTCGAGAAGTTAAACATTGGCGAACCATCGCCCGTATTACTAGTAACGTTAGCACCATTGGCCAACTGGAAGTTCACATTAGCACCATTGACGATATCAACCTTACTAATCCGAGCCATTTCCTGGGTCGAATTAACAGTCACATTACCAGAGAAAATGGCGTACGAACCCTCAGCATCCAGTAAGTGTTCTGGTTGCTGATTAGCCGGGCCAGTAATCCCTTGTGGGCCATTCAAGCTAACGTTATCAATGTTATAAATCCAGCCACCATCGGAGTTATTTTGGCTATAGCTAGAAATGGCCGCATTCGGATAACCGCCTTTTCCGATAGAACCAGATTCACCAGTTGAATTCCAGGCATCGTACTGAACCAAATTGGTATTGGTAATTGTAAAGGTTGATCCACCAGTCCCATTGCTGGCAACATTGGGTGAAACGCCGGTCCACATCGCCGCTTGCCCCAGGTTCAATTGGTGACCATTTCCTTGAATAATAATGTTCTGGGTACGTTCGGAAAGGTCATTGTAATTGCCCGCATTTGGGTTCGTAATATCATTTTGAATATCGATAAAGCGAATATTGTCATTTAAATAAGCAGCCTTAAAAGAAGCCCAGTCGGTGACCGCCGCATAAGAATTATTGGCTTGGTCCTGCGCTTTGTATTGGGCAATATTAGTGAGCTGATCAGACTGGCTAATGGTAATGCTTGATGGGTTGACCTGATTTGATTGGCTAGTCGTGTTGCTAGCAACCGTACTATTAAACTGTGACCGGGCCGTCTGGTCGTCAGCCATCGACTGCACAGCCGTGGGTGCCGGGCTCGTGCTGGTTTGACTACCGCTCGACGACTGACTGGTCGTGCTGCTGTCACTACTATCCCCAAGGACAGTACCTTGGTCTGCCAAATCAGACTGCGCCAAGGCCTCGGGTGTTACCGCCGTTGTCCCCAGACTTAAAGCACTAACGTTTTCGTCTGTTGTGCCAGCTTGTGCCGTCGTCTGCGTTGACTGGCTGGTGATAAATTGAGTGTTGGCCTGACCTTGTCCACTGTGCAACAGCGCCAACGACTGGCTGGCCGAGACACTAGCCGACAGTGATTGCGATTGGTTAGTCGTCGATCCAGCCACACTTGACTGTGACTGGCTTGTTGACGCACTGGCCGAAATTGACTGTGACTGGCTTGTTGATGCACTAGCCGAAGTTGATTGTGATTGGCTCGTCGAAACGCTTTCCGAGTTTAACTGCGATTGACTGGTCGAACTGCTCGTTGAAGTCGATTGCGACTGACTCACAGACAAGCTGGTAGCAATGAACGCCGTTTGACTGACCTGCGCAGTTTGTTGGCTGGTGACACTAGCCGTACTGGTAGCAGCTGAATTCGTCGCAGTCAACTGACTACCGCCGTCCGTTTGGCTACTTTCGCCGGACTTCGCAATGCTATCCGCATGAGCAGCCAGGCTGCCTGAACCAAGGGATAAGAAACTCAAGGTAATACCGGCAACCAGCCACACCTTACCTGCCTTGTACATCTTAAAATGTTCTTTAATCGTTTTATTTAAGTCTTGATTACGATTCATTTGCGCCCCCTGGGACTAACATCGATTAGTCCACTTATTGATATCGCCTTTTTTCTACCAAAAGGCAACCGTATCAAAAAGATAGCTAAATTCGCCATTATTTTGATATGTAATCGTTCTAAAGTCATTATATTACTTTTGCGATTATTTTATATTAAATATGAAACATTTTATACTATTTAGTCACATTAATAAAGGAAAAGACTAAAACCTTATTTTTACAAGAATGCCAGACCCATTCTAATCAACATTAAAGGTCATCACCCTTATGCACCCTGTTTTCAAAATGTAAGGAAGATGTCATTTATTAGAATGACCCCACTTAAAAAATCAGCCAAGTCGAAGACCCAGCTGATTTCATGCACTTTTCTGATTTTCCGACCATTCCAATGGTATTTGTATCTTTTAAAGTTCATACCTGCTATAATATTAGTACCGTATTGGAGTTATATCCGGCTTTTAATGCTAGCCAAGTCTCTACCGCCCGGCAAAAAGGGCGACTATCACCAAGGGTTTTTTGAGCACGCTTGGGTACTGCGTGCTTTTTTTGTTGTCTGCGGGACGGGACTACTCCGATATTTTTGTTTTTTATCATAACTTTTGACCAACCAAGGATGGTTGGTCAAGCACAGGAGATCTCATGGAAACACCCAACCACCCCCTTCCAAAGTTTCAGGCCCTACTCTTAGGGTTGCAACACGTGCTGGCTATGTACGCTGGTTCCATTTTGGTACCACTGTTGATTGGAACAGCCCTGCACTTCAATAGTACGCAACTGGCTTACTTGATTTCAGTTGATATTTTCTGTACTGGTTTGGCAACGCTCTTCCAATTGAAGCAAACGCCAATCACTGGTATCGCTTTGCCCGTTGTTTTGGGCTCATCAATCCAAGCAGTTTCACCATTGATTAACATTGGCTCAAGCCTTGGCTGGGGCGCAATGTACGGTGCTACAATCGTGGCTGGTCTTTTCGTCATTTTGATTGCTGGGACCTTTGCTCGTTTGCGCGCCTTCTTCCCACCGGTTGTTACTGGCTCATTGATTACTGTTATTGGTTTGAGCTTGATCCCAATCGCCCTCCAAAACTGGGGTGGCGGCAGCTTAACAGCCAAGTCGTTTGGTGAATGGCAGAACCTCGTAATTGGTTTTGTAACCATCGTTTTGACGTTATTGTTGATGAAGTTCGCCAAGGGCTTCTTGAAGGCCATCGCCGTCTTGATGGGGATTATTTTAGGAACCCTCTTCGCAGCCGCCCTTGGTCGCGTGTCATTGAAGCCAGTTGCTGACGCTGCTTGGTTCCACCTTCCCCAACCATTCTTCTTGGGAACACCAACTTTCTCATGGTCTGCTTCATTGACGATGATCATCATTGTCTTGACTGCCATGGTCGAAGCCACTGGCGTTTACTTTGCCTTGGCTGATTTGACTGGTAAGAAATTAGAACAAAAGGACTTGGCCCGTGGTTACCGTGCCGAAGGTTTGGCCGTTGTCCTTTCTGGAATTTTCAATACCTTCCCTTACTCAACCTTCTCACAAAATGTGGCCGTTGTTCGCCTTTCAGGTGTGAAGACTAAGCAACCCATTTACTATGCCGCTTGCTTGCTCTTGGTTTTGGGACTTTTGCCAAAGTTTGGTTCCTTGGCAACCATCATCCCTTCAGCCGTCTTGGGTGGCGCCATGATGGTCATGTTCTCAACGATTGCCATCCAAGGTTTGCAAATCCTTGGTAAGGTCGACTTAAACAAGGAAGGCAACCTCTTGACTGCCGGCTTGTCAATCGGCGCTGGTTTGGGCATTAGCTCAGTGCCAACCCTCTTGGCTCACTTGCCAGAGCAATTGCAAATGGTGATGACCAACGGTGTTGTCATGACGACCGTTGTTGCCGTGATCCTGAACTTGCTCTTGAACGGCTGGCCAAAGGCTGATCAAGACGTTAACGCTTAAGTTCATCCAGCTAAAAAATCTGCTGTTCTCCCAGCTGCAAAATCAGTCTCGCTGATGATCGACCTGGGTACAAGGACAACAGATTTTTTTATTTTTCCACACGGATTGGATAGGCGGTCCATCTGCTCTTTAACCGGCCGTCCAACTGTTGCTTATGCTTAACCGTCGCTCCACCTACTCTTTACCCCACTAAAAAAGGCCTGCGAGTAAGCGCAGGCCTGATTTGATAGAAAATAAAATTAATGTTGGAGCAAGGTGATAATCGAGATGACCTGAATCCAGCCATTGTGGAAAACGTGCATGATAATCGAGGATGATAACTTGTCCGTTTTCTTGTAAACGTAAGCCAGCGAAAATCCGATGATTGCATACGGTGGTAGGTCCAAGAGCGATACCCAAGTGTAAGAGCTCAGGTGATAAAGGCCAAAGGACAAAGCCGACAGCACGACGACCAACCAAGGGAACTTCACCGATTTGAAATAACGGAAGAAGAGTCCGCGGAACAGGATTTCTTCCATCACTGGTCCTAAGAAGACAATGATCAACGAAAACATGACCAATGAATAGTGACCACCGGCCTGCATGATGTTATCAATGGCCGACTGGTTTTCCGTTGTTCCGTGGGTCAACTTATAAAAGAACAAAATTTCAATTTCGTTCCAGATGACCATCCCCGACCAACCCAGCAGGTAGGCCGCAATAATGGTTCCAAATTCTGATTTGGTTGGCCAAGCAATTTTCTTCAAAGAAAAAGATAACTTAGTCTTATTATCTCTAATGGCCTGCAGACCAAAGCGCACAAAGCAATACGCCAAACCAAGGCCAAGTACCAACAGCCCATAACGGTGCTGACCGGAAAAATAAACTGAACCCTGGATAAAGACCATCGCCGCATATTCAAGGGCGAAGAAACCCAAAAAGGCGGCCAGATTTAATAGAAAGGTTTTGGTAAGCCTCATCCACTTGATGAGCTTGTCTTGCTGATTTGGCATCGACATAATCCTCGTTTCATTAGTTTTTAATGTACCATATCTCTTACTGAATGCCAACTTTTGCCCTTGTAGCAAGCTTTTACCCTTGGTAAAATATTAATTAGATTGCCGCTTGTAAGCGGTCTTGATAAAGGAGTCCTCATGAAGGAATTAGAAGCACGAATTAAAGAAGACGGCCGCGTCTTAGGCGCTGATATTTTGAAGGTTGATTCCTTTTTAAACCATCAAATTGATCCGAAGCTGATGCAGGCCATGGGTGCCGAATTTGCCCGTCTCTTCAAAGACCAGGGCATCACCAAGGTGATTACGGTTGAAGCCTCTGGTATCGCCCCAGCCGTAATGGCCGGCCTAAGCCTCGATGTTCCCGTTGTCTTTGCGCGCAAGTCCAAGTCTCGCATCCTTTCAGACGATGCCTACACCGCAGACGTTTATTCATACACGAAGCAAAGCACCAACCAAATCAGGATTGATAAGCGCTTCTTATCGGCCGATGATCACGTCTTGCTAATTGACGACTTCCTCGCCAACGGCCAGGCCTTGCTCGGTATGAAGGCCTTAGCCGATGATGCAGGTGCTACAATCGTCGGGGCCGGCATTGTGATTGAAAAGTCATTCCAACCTGGTCGCCAAGCTGCCATCGAAGCTGGCTTAACGAACATCCACTCTTTGGCTAAGATTGCTGCCTTTGAAGACGGCCAAGTCGTGTTTGATGAAGCGAACTAAGCACTACCTCGTTTCTATATAATTCAAAAAGGCCCCTGATTTCGAATGGAAATCAGGGGCTTTACTTTTATCTACTTTGTCAGCACTTCATGCGGTCCGGTCGTGACTAGCAGTAAAATCAATTCGTCATTATCGAGCTGATAAACCACAATCCAGCCGTCATACTGTTTTCCATAGCTGCCATATCTGGCTGGATGAAATTCCCGATAACCTTGCCATTTTCCTTTTAAGGTATGGTTTTAATGCGCTTTAGCTCGTTCACTAATTTCCGGAGTCACACGAGTCGAAACTGTTTTATTTTTAATAGTTGCATGACTCACTGACGCTCCTCCTTTGTTTACGAACGTATTACACATTTCATTATAACTACGATTATTCAGCCTAGCAAAGACTACTGCAAGAGGACAAATTATCTATAAAACAAATAAAACCATTGACCGGTTGACGGCCAATGGCTTTTTAGATTTTATTAAAAGTCCCCGTCGGCAAAATTTTAATCAAAAAATCCGCCAATACCAACACCAGTAAAACTGGAATTAGCCACAAAGGCATGCTGATATTTGTTTCATAAGCCTTCGTTTCATAATAGTAAACGGCCATGGCTAAGCAAATTGCTACAGGCTCAATAATGAAAGCCCAGGGCGTCAAACCCGTATCGCGGTAGCGGCGGTAAGAAATCGACAGAAATGGAATGAAATTGAGCATCAAAAAGACTGTCAGCAAAAAGGTTACAAAAATCAATGTCACTAATACAACCCAGTAGGCCTTCGAATTATCGGCAACGGAAACAACTGTTCTGACCAAATTATCTAGTAAGTACAAGATCAACCAATAACCTAAGAGGCTAATCACGGTGTTAATCAAAAACACTGACCAATACTCCGAGCGAGAAGTCTGACCCTTGAAATGGAAATAGTCTTCCCAATATTGTTTATATATTTGTATCATCCTTCTCACCCCCTCTCCGGATAAATCAGCCTCCGACATTATACCATCAAGAAGCATTCTAAAAAAGTCTTTTGTCCGCTTTAACACTAAAAAACAGCCCAACCGGGCTGCTTTGCACACAAATCAAGAACGGTGCCGACCGAAAGCATCGGTTGGTGTTAAGTTAATCACCAATAGGACAATTTCAACAATGACCCAAAGAATCATGAGCCAGAGAGAATTTGATGTACCGCTGCCATTAGCAGCGTGATAGGCATCGCTTAGTAAAGCTACTAGCGAAGCCCATGGCAAGAGATAAGCTAAAACGACCAGAATAAACCACCAACCACTTAAGCCAGTGTCAATAATCCGGCGACTTTGCAAAGACAAATTGGGAATAATTGTTAGCAATTGATACAAAACAATAAAAACAACCGTAAAACCAGCCAAGCCAGTCGCTGCTTGCTCCTGATTGCCATTATTAAAGGCAGACCCCAGTGCAGAAACGACTGAACCGCTACTAATCATTGTTACCAAAATACCAATTAAAACGTTAGCCAGGACAACCCACCAAAAATCAGACCGGGTTGACCGACCAGAAAAACGGAAATACTTCTTCCAATAATCCTTGTAAGCAGATAACATTTATATCTCCCATTTTACTTTTCTCTCAATCGTTCTTATCTTACCACGCTTCTTAAATCAGAACTACTAAAAAATGACTGATTTTTAAAGCTTTAGTATCATAAGTCAACTTGCCTCAAAAAAATTATTGTCATATAAAAAAGCCCGACCAACGGCCAGGCATCAAAGAAATTAACGTTTATGTGAAAAGCGATTAGTTCCAGCTAAGTTAATGACCAGAAGAACTAGTTCCACAACAGCTAAAGCTAAAAGCAAGAGGCCATTTTGAAAAATGGCATACGCAATGACCAATACCCAAGCCACAACAGGAAGGGCAAACCAACGGGCGCTCAGTCCGGTATCCAAGATACGCCGATACTGCAATGATAGGTTGGGAATAATGGTTGCTAAACCGTAAAATAGCGAAATAATCAAAGCCAACGCTGCTATCCCAACAACACCTAAACCAATGCCGGAAACATCATTGTGTAGCAGTTGTTGCGCCAATCCCCAAATGGATCCACCTGTTAGCAAAAGGACCACAACCGTCAAGAGGATATTGTCAAAGACCACTAACCAAAAATCAGCTAGACAAGCTCGACCAGAAAAGTCCAAATACTTCCGCCAATAATTTTTATATGCTTGTACCATAATCATTTGCTATCCGACCTTTCGAACTCTCTATTGCTCATTGTAGCACCAGCGTTGCCGAATGTTTAGTACAAACCAAAAAAGGACCCACTTTCGTGGATCCTTTCCTGCAACTAACTTTTGTACGCTGAACTTATTTTTCTTTCTTGAAGGCATCTGCCTTAGACACGCTGATGACAAAAACAGCTAAGTTTAAGAAGAAAACAGCAGCTGTGATTGCGTTGTTTTGTGCCGCAGCACTAACTGACAAGAACTTGCCAATCACAACTAAGAGGAACCACCATGGACTAAGACCTGTATCCACGATTCGTCGGTACTGCAGTGATAATCTGGGAATGAAGGTTGCCAATGCATAAAAGAGGGCCAGTAAAAGCAAAACGATTAATAGGCCTAACATTGGCGTATCGGCTTGCGTGAAACGCCCATGGTCGACATACTTCATAATTGGCCCAACAGCAACACCAGCAAAGACCGCTATCCAAAGTAACCAAATAATGGTATTGGCCAAAGTAAACCACCAATAGTCAGCTCGCGTTGTTCGACCGTTAAAGTTAACGTAATTCTGCCAGAACTTTTTGTACGCTTTAAACATTTTTTCTCCTTATCGCGTTACTGAAGTTAAAACCGCTCTGACCATTTTAGCATAAGACTTGGTACGATGACCAACGGGCTTGGTGGAGTCTGAAAAGAGAAAAGTTCAGATAGCAGTAAACCGTGACATACATGATACCTTTTCCGAAAATGATGAATGGGCTGAGGAACTGTTTTCGTTTAAGGCACTGTCGGCAACACCGCAAATGCCGATGGTTCGTTCTCGGGGATGCGATTGTTTTGACATAGTAAACCTGATTCAAACGGGTCTGTTGAGTTTCATTAACACAATAATAATTAAACTGATTTATTACGCCTATTTGAACCATTCGGGCGCCTGTGTTTTGGCCCTGTTGCATTTTGATGGATTGTGATGTTGCCGCATTGCCATTGTTCATAGCAGTTAACCTCCTTTTGTACTAGGTTAGTGACATGGAGCTGCACTCGAAAGTTATCCGTGTGCCGCCCAAAAAAAGAATCGGTTAAGTGCTTGAAAACATACTTGATGCAAATGACCACCAATCGAATCAAGCTACTCATGTTCTACCTCCTTTCGTTTCGATACTTCATTTATAAGGTAAAAGCCAAAAATTCGCTAGCATTTTCCCACACATTGTCGTCTAACTTCCCTAACTCTCAACTTACCGAACAAACCGGCAATATTAGTCCGCATCAAAAGTATAAAAACTATTTTCTGCCAGGCTGATTTCACCAAAAATCAGCAAAAAAGGACAAACCGCAAGTAGTTTGTCCGTTTTCGGTGTTTTCAGTTGTCAAGCACTTTTTTTCAGATTGATGAAGAAAAAGTCCTCCATGCTGTGTAGCAAGGAGGACTTGGGAAAAATGATAGATTGTCGAAAACTTATTCACGGTGCGTTTCATCAGAAACATTACTTATTCAAAATAAAAATCACCAAGTTCATAAGTCTCAACTCGTTTAACAAATAATTGGTGTTTCTCAACCAAATCAACGACATCGTCTAAGTCTAACAAGGTAATTGGCGTTGACTTTGATGGGTCCTTCGCTTCCTTTACCGCTGCTGGCGTAAAGTAATCCGTCGTAATCAAAATTCCGTAATCTGTTCCATTTTGAATTGATCCACGAAAATCACGAATGTATTTATCACCGACTTGATTATTATAGCGTTTCGATTGAATTGCCACTCGAGTAGTCCGCAACTCATCACTGACAAAATAAGCATAGCCATCTAAGCCATGGTCCTGTGAAAGCTTCACTCCAATCTCATCATCAATTTGAGCGCCCATTTCTTGGATTAAGCGCCGACTAAACTTTTCAAATTTGCTTGGGTCCATTTTACGCAATTGAACCTTAAGCTCTTCTTTCCAGCTTTCTGTACTGTCGCTAATATCATCTGAATCATCATCTTCAGGTTCAGGATCAACAACTCGATTCTTGGGATTTTCAACTAGTTTTTGTGTTTCTTTTTTCTTTTTATTCTTTTCTGATAATTCGTTCATCAATTTTTCTGTTGCCGAACGAATTTTTTCTCCATTAGTTTGGCTTAAATCTAACTCCATCCCCTTTTCAGTTAAAATCAGAAATTTCCCTCTAGAATTTTCAATGCAGTCAAATAGCTGCAAACGCTTCACTGCAAAATTGAAAATGAAATTAAATGGTCGATAAGTGGTACCAGTTTTTTTAGAAACTTTTTCTTCCTGAATCATTTCATCAGAAATTCGGTCATCCGTTTGCGGCAACATATTTTTTGCCGCCTTCTTTTCCATCTTGCCACCTGCATTTTGCAGCATTTGAAGCAATGCCATCATGACAATTCCTTCTTTTGTTGCACTTTTAACGTGCTTTTTTGCTTTTAAATCGTCTTTCATCCCTTTTTACCTTCAAATCGTAGTTAAATACAAAATACCTTTTTCACATATAACCATCATAACATTTCTTGAATAACTAAGATAATTTAGAATTATTTACAACACTTGGGAACAGCGTAAGTTGGGTTGCTTAGGTAAGGTTGTTACAGGAAACACACCTAAAACCTCTGAAGCAGAAAACTGGAATGATGACGATAGCGGACATGTATGGATCACACCGTCAGACATTTCTAGTCTTAAAACCTATGACTCAGAACGACACCTTACTGCCGAAGGCTGGGGGAAAGCTCGACAATTACCAGAAAAATCCGTTTTAATCACTAGTATTGCTTCAATCGGTAAAAATACTGTCAATGAGGTTCCTGCAGCTTTTAATCAACAGATTAATGCCATCATTCCTAAGGAAAATGATGCTGACTTCATTTTAAATTCAATGATTAATGCAACACCTAGATTTAAGGCTATCGCTGGACAAACTGCAACGGCAATTATTAATAAATCAACTTTTGAGAAGTTTGAAATTACGGTGCCGAAACATGAAGAACAGAAGAGTATTGGGCAGTTACTGAATAGTTTTGACATGATTATCACCCTTCATCAGTGTAAAGATGATTTTTAGAAAATAAAGAAATAATTAGCCAACTTTATTTTTCACAAGATAAAAATAAAGTTTTTATTTTTTTCAGCTAATACTTGGGAACAGCGTAAGTTGGGGGAAGTTGCTAATATTATTGGTGGTGGAACACCGAGCACTACGGAAGGAAGTTATTGGAACGGTGACATCGATTGGTACGCTCCAGCTGAGATTGGCGACAGTATTTATGTTTCCCACAGCAAGAGGTCAATTACTAAATTAGGATTATCCAAAAGTTCTGCAAGATTATTACCTATTGGAACTATTCTATTTACCTCAAGGGCAGGAATTGGAAATACAGCAATCCTAAGGAAAAGCGCTACAACTAATCAAGGATTCCAATCAATAGTTCCTGATGAAACTAAACTTGATACCTACTTTATTTTTTCACTTTCAAAGCTTCTTAAGAAATACGGTGAAAAAATGGGAGCTGGCTCAACGTTCTTGGAAGTATCGGGAAAAACAATGTCTAAAATGCCTATTTTGTTACCCGAAATTGATGAACAACGAACAATAGGAAAAGTTTTTGAACGGTTAGATAACCTTATCACCCTTCATCAGCGTAGGTCACTTTCCCTTGTGAATTTAACTTAATCCCGACAATGACCGCATAACTAAATCCACATCCTTATTTTCTAGTTCTTGAATAATATGCAAATAGGTTTTTTGTGTAGTTGTCATACTTGCATGACCTAATCGCCTTGCTACACTCGCAATTGATACGCCGGCAAATAGCAGCAAGGAAGCATGTGTATGCCGCAATCCGTGAATAGATATCACTGGTACTTCGGACTTTTCGCAAACTCGAGCTAACATATTATTGATTGTTGAATTATAAATTTTTTCACCTGGAGCAACAAAGATTGGCTGTTCCTGTGGGAGTTCTTTCACCAACTCTGAAAATTGAATCACAGTCTGCCAATCTAATTGAATTTTCCGCACAGAAGAATGATTTTTTGTTGGAGAAAATCCCCCGTTGCCTTTATAATTCCATGTTTTGTTAACGGAGAGCATCTGATGCGGAAAATCAAAATCCTTTGGTGTCAAAGCCAAGGCTTCTGAAAAACGCATACCCGTTTTAGCAACCAATAGGATAAACCAATCCCAGTTAATTTCCTGGTCTAATTTCAAATTACTCAGCATTGTTCGTAATTCAAATTGATTTAAATATTTAGGTTTTTTATCTCTAGGATGTTTACCCTTAATAATGGCTTTTCTCGTCGGATCTCGCTCAACAAGTCCCTCGTCTACCGCATCAAGTATGGCTCCCTTTAACTGATGATGAAAATCCATCGTTGTTTGGCGCTCATGCTCTTCTGCATAATTATTTAATAATTGTTGGTATGAAATTCTTGTTAAATCCTCTAATTTCAAATCAGGTATGAGTTTGACTAGCCATTGGTGCGACATAATATATTTGGCCATTGTCACCTCCCGTATAGCGCCTTCCTTATAAACCGTAATCCATTGCTTATAATAAACATGAAATTTTTCATTTTTTGCTATCTTTTCTAACATAATTTTCTCCTTTAGAATCTGCATGTTAAATTTATATTCACTTCTTAAAAATATCTACGTGAACTAACCTCATTGTGCCAAATAAAGAGAAAAATACAAAAAAGCAGGCCACGTGGCCTGCTTTTTTCGATTTATTTATACGAACATTTTTTGCAATAATCCCTTTTTCTGTTCTTGCAAAGCATCAAGCTTACGCTGATGAAGGGTGATAAGGTTATCTATATTACTTAGTAATGATCCAATCTTATTTTGTTCTTTTGAAGATGGAATCAAAAATGATTGATTTAAAAATTCGGAGACAACTAGTTCATTCATCATCGTACCCAATTTTGTCGATCGGACTAAGCTATTTCGCATAATTGGTTCATAATGAATAAAGTATTTCCAATAGCTAATATTATATTTTTCTATAGGGCGCAATGTGGTGAATCTAGGGGACATAATACCGTTTCCTAGGTCATTTAAAACAAAACGTCCAAATAAAAAATGATTATTTTTATGTCCTTCAAACGCAACATCTCCTATACGAAGAACTTTGTAAGAATCTAAAGATTCTTTAGAGGCACCGTTGCCTTCCTGCTTGTAGATCATTTTAGCAATAGATATAGTTTTGTCTGAATTAAATTGTCCATTATTCTTCTCGGTGTTTTTTTCAAATACTTCTCCAAACTTACGCTGTTCCCAATCGTCAGTAAAACCATTAAAACGAATTTCCGGAATTTTTTCGTCTTTTTTCGGAAACATTTTTTGCAATAAACTTTTTTTCTGTTCTTGCAGCAAATTTAACTTACGCTGATGAAGGGTGATGAGGTTATCTAACCGTTCAAATAAAGAACCTATTTTTTCTTGTTCCTTACTTTCTGATGGGGTTGCTATTTTTTTTGAAAGTAGTTCAGATTTAGTAATACCCTTAATTGATGTTCCCTGAACACTATGTGCTTCTTGCATTAGTTTGCGATATATAGCATATATCGCAAAATTAATTTCAACATTTAAATAGCTAAGTGATAAGAAGTCTTGGCTTGTTGCGTACTCATAAGGCATTACAGAAAGCTTTCCAACTCCAACTCGAGTAACTATTGCGATGGAATTTTTTGGAATTAACTTTGTTGCGGAACTTTCAAGACCTTTTTCTGTAATGTGTTTTTTTGCAGAAACTGCCTGAACCTTATCAACTTTTAAATCAGAAGATTGTATCCATGGTATACTTCCGTTCCAAAATTGAGGATTAGAAGTTTTTGGTGTTCCGCCGCCAAATGTTTTATCAGAAAATCCTTCCAACTTACGCTGTTCCCAATCGTCATGAAATCCCTGAAATCGGATTTTCGGCACATTCTTATTCATGACTGCCTCCCGATAATAGATTCTTTAATGAGTCAATAACCGCCTTGCTATCATCATTTACGGCCAATTGATTAACCAGCTCTAGCAATTCAGCTTCTTCTTTCTTAATATCGGCTTCGACTGAAACGATGTCTTGGTTGACTTTGACCAAATCAATCGGTTCTTCTTCTTCAAAAGTGTCGACATAGCGTGGAATGTTAAGGTTGAAATCGTTTTCGCGAATTTCATCCATCGTTGCTACATGAGCGTACTTTTCGACGTCTTCACGCTTCAAATACGTATCGACAATCTTTTCAATATCTTCTTGCCGCAACTTATTGCTGTTCTTTTGCTTCTCGAATCCCTTAGAAGCATCAATAAAGAGTACATCATCAGTGGCACGGTTCTTTTCAAGCACCATGATAATTGTTGGAATACTTGTATTCGTAAAGATATTGGCAGGCAATCCAATCACTGCGCTAATATTACGGTTTTCCAGCAGAGCTTGGCGAATTCGTCCTTCGGCTGCTCCTCGGAACAAAATTCCGTGTGGCAAGACGATGGCCATTCGACCGTTGTTATTCAAGTGATAAAGTCCATGCAATAGGAAGGCGTAATCTGCCTTTCCCTTTGGCGCTACACCAAATTTAAAACGTGGATCGTCTTCACGGTTTTCGGAATCCCACTTTTGAGAATAAGGTGGGTTCGCCATAACAGCATCAAACATGCGAGGTGAATCAACCCCATCAACAGTTCCATCAGGCCAATCACCAGCTAATGTGTCACTGTTACGCAAATTAATATCGTTATACTCAACACCGTGCATCATCAGGTTCATTCGGGCCAAGTTATAAGTTGTTGTAATCAATTCTTGCCCATAGTACTTAATCGCCCCCTGGACACCAGCATTCTTCATGTATGATGCCGTGGTGATCAGTAATGAACCTGAACCCATTGTTGGGTCATAGAGGGTATACGTCTCCTGATTTTCACGACCGGCAGTCAAAATTCGAGCCATAATGTCTGAAACTTGGTGAGGAGTATAAAATTCTCCCGCTTTGGCACCGGAATTAGCAGCAAACATTCCAATCAAGTATTCGTACAAGTCACCTAACACGTCGGCATCGGTATCTAACTCGATTTCATCCATCAAGTTAATCCAGTCCATCATTGTCGCAGCACGCGTCTGGGCGTTAGCACCCAATCGTGAAGAACCAAGGTCGATATCCGAAAAGATACCAGCATAATCTGATTTTGCTTCTGGGCTAACGCCATTATCAAAGCGAGTCAAAGCATCTTTGGCCATCATAATGTTGAACTTGTCAGTGTTGATGGCCTCCTTCCAATCGGAAAACATGTCCCCGGGTTCAATCACATAGCCCAAACGACTTTGCATGAAATTTTTTGCCTTTTCAGGGTCTTGCGCCCAAATATCAGCCCATTTTTCGCCTCGTAGCATTTCGTCAAGCCAAAGCTGTGCTTTTTCTGACAGGAACTTATAAAACATAATCCCAAAGATGTAGTTCTTATATTCTGACGGTTCGATTTTGCCTCGCGTTTCATTCAATGTTTTCCAAATCAACGCTTGTCTATCTGCTGTTAATGCCATTATTTACTCCAAGTTTATTATAGTTTTGCAAAAAAGTCCTGGACACCATCTTCAAAATCAGCGATTTGAAAGAAACCTAACTTTTCGTCATTTTCAATTTGTTCTAATCTTGCCTTGAGCTTTGGATTGTCATTCAACCCCACTCCTGGCAAAAAGTCTTCATACGCTGTAATAATTGCATTACCACTTAGATGATGGTCATCCGCCCAACGACGAATCATAAGTTCTTGATGATCGGACCGGACAGTTTGTCGTGTTTGATCCAATGTCTCGGTATTAAAGGCAACACGGTATTTACCAGAAACGATACCATCCAAAATTTCGATGATTTCATTGCGCTCGGAATCACTCAATGCGGCAATATGCTTTTCAATCTCCGCGCGCTTTGTATCGACGGTTTCCTTCATGTATTCATTGATTAATTCAACCAATCGATCATAATCAATAATTTCACGACTATACAAATCAATCGCAATCTGGATATTCGTTAAATCAATCTGTCTTTTAGGTGGCAATAAACGATTCACGTCGTTCAAACGAGCCTGCAAAGCACCAAAATGTTCTTTATCTTCCAAATTTAATGCAATCTTTTTCCCATTTTGATTGCCATTTGCATCAACATCATCAATTTCATCACCGATATTATAGCCTTGCTGCACCAGTCGTTGCACTGAATGGTTAACATCTGCAGCTAACTGAACAAATTGTTCACGCTCTTTTTCAGACCGCGGAGTTACACTGAAATCTTCCCCCGCCATTGTCTTTAATTCATCAATTTGTGGAATCAATTCTTGAATTTGCTTAGCCTTTTTCGGAGCCAGAATATCATCAGTGATTAAATCCTTTTCCAATTCATCTTTATCTTTATTCAGCTTATCCTTATCAGGCTGAGTATCATTACCACCCTGGGTATAAATCATAAGTGCTTGCTTCACGCGATCTTCCATCATCTCGCCCTTACGGAAAAAACGAACCTTCCCATGCGGTTTCGCACTGCGGTCAATCGTTCGGTTAGTTCGTGACATTGCCTGAATCAGCAAGCCCTCTTTTAGGATTTTATCCATATAAATCGTATTGACATATTTCGAGTCAAAACCTGTTAACAGTTGGTCAGAAACAATAATTAAGTCAAGTCGCTGGGGCGTTTCTGCTTCTTGTTCTGCGGTCAGCTTTCTGTTGTAAGGCTTTTTGTGGGCAATTCTCTTCGTGATATCTGTTAAATAGGCACGCTCTTGATCGGAATCATTAAAAAAGTCATGTGTTCCATAAAACGTCGAATAGTCCTTGATAGCAATCTTTAGCGACTCTTGTAAATCAGAAGAGCCCATTCCGTTATCCTCATCACGAGAATAGGTCATGGCCACTCGCAAATTTGGCGCTAATTTTTTAAATAGATTGTAGTAGGCCACTACTGCCTGCTTACCAGAAACTGCTAACATGCCGTGGAATTGGTTGGGTTCTCGAATACCCATTTCAATGGGACCAGAATGATTTTCATTCCAATGGTCGCGAATATCCTCGACCACCGCCTCACGGAATGGTAACGAAGTATAAACAGCTTTTTCCAATTCCTTCTCTGTTAAATCGCTATCCGCATCCTTTTCAATGGTTGGCGTGTAGTAAGAGACATCGAAGCCCAGGACATTTTGATCACTAATGGCATCTTTAATGGTGTAGCGATGTAGACGTTGACCAAAAACATCATATGTTGAAACAGCTCGTGTCGTTTTTACATCATTTGCATCATCGCTGTAAAAATTAGGCGTTCCCGTAAATGCAAACCATGTTGTTTTTGGAAAAGCTGATTTAATATTTGCGACCGCATCCCCACTAGCGGAGCGATGCGCTTCATCCATCAAAATAACCATTCGTTCATCAGATTTCAAACCTGTTTTAACAGCCTTATCAAGCCCCTGAACGGTGGTTAAGAAAATATTCGATGGACCACCCTTTTGCTTGAAGAGCTTTTTCAACTCATAACCCTTAACCACCTGAATTCGTTTTTCAAACGTTTTGTAAGCAAATGACTTGAAATTTTCTGCCGTTTGGTTCACCAAATCAACGCGGTCTACGATAAACAAAACATGACGAACGCGTGGCAAGGAAGCTAGTAACTGGGCAACCTTAAACGACGTTACGGTCTTACCACTTCCGGTTGTATGCCAAACATAGCCGCCTTCTTTTTCAACGAGGTGGTTATTCTCCATGACCCGCATCCGATCCATAATGGCCCGAGTGGCTTGAATTTGATAGGATCGCATCACCATCAAATTATCATTGTCAGCATCCGGAATCATATTCACAGTAACCAACCGGTGCAAGGCTGGTATTCCCATTACCTGATGAATGAAAACCATGGCATCAGAGATGTCGTTCCCGTCATCATCTCGCCAGCCAAATAAGAATTCACGGTTGTACTCCGTTGAATTTTTTG
This sequence comes from Fructobacillus tropaeoli, assembly GCF_016860625.1. Lineage (NCBI taxonomy): Bacteria > Bacillati > Bacillota > Bacilli > Lactobacillales > Lactobacillaceae > Fructobacillus > Fructobacillus tropaeoli. The sequence goes on along the minus strand of NZ_BOJU01000004.1, from coordinate 84,216 downwards.
GTCGTGCAAAATAATGAGCAGAATGCTGCGAGAGAACAAACATGACCTGCACGAATGAAAAGAGCCCTTCATACATACCATCTGAATCATACTTCTGGAATTGCTCAAAGGCGCTCAGCTGATTAGCCCGTGTTTCATCCTTTTCTTCAACATGTCCAACTGGCAAACCGTTAATCAACAACATAATATCGATTCGTCGGTTATGACCAAGAGTCCTTGGTAATTTATCAAAAGTAATCTGGTTAACAATTTCATAGCGAGAATGTCCACCAGCCACTTCATCACCATAAAAAATTTCAATTTCGAGTTGGCTACCATCGTCACGTGTTAGTGGCAGCGTACCAACCCCACCAGCACCCGCCAATAATAATTGGGCATCGTAAGGTGTTTTATTATGCGTCAGCTCCTGCTTTAATTTATCAAATTCATTATCAGAAAGAGGCTTATCCTTTAATTTGATTCGATTATTGTCGTTAAGCACTTCACGCCAGTTTTGCTCTAATACTTCTGCCTTTTTATTAGACAAATCTTCGCGGTAAGTCCAACCTTCTTTTTTAAGTTTTTCAATTACTGCTTTTTCAAATTTTTCTTCAGACATCGTTTTCCATCCCCGATTAACCTAATTACCAAACTTCACTCAGTACTTAAAAATCAAATATATTTTTTCACATATTCTCTCTATTTTACCTGATAAATGCATGATTTGCAGTGAGCAGTTACGTTAAACCGTTTGATAAATAAAAAGTAAGTCGACACGTTTGATTATGATTTGTAGTTTCACTTTATTCTTTTAACTACCTCTTCAAACAAATATCCCTTATCCACCTCCAATGCCGCAGCCAGCATTACTAAACCTTTCAGGGAGGGAATATTTTTTCCTGACTCATAATTCCCTAAAGTCTTTTCACTAATCCATTCTTCGTTGTTAAAACGTTTTGCACTACGGTCCTCAATAAAACCCATTCGACTAGTTGGAATGTCTTTTAAACCTTTCCGTAACTGTTTTAAAAATTGGCCCAATTCTCTATTTTCAGTACTTTTTTGCCTTATTGTCATAAAATACGAACCTAGGTTCCTTTTTTTATTTTATTTTAATTCTATTATTTACGTATGGCTTGTATAAAAATGCTAAGCCGAAAACAAAAATAATAGATGGAGGCATCTAGACATGGATCAAAAAAAGAACTTTAAGGTTTCTACCTTGCGAACAATTAGCTCGCCATCACAACCCGGTGTAACAACTTACATCGCTTACGTTAATTTTCGCGATTTACCAGATGATTTCAAGATGGATATTAATCCTCGAAAACCAAAAATGGGAACTGCCGTCGCCAAATCCCTAATCGCTGCCGTTAAATCACCCGATACTGATTTTGATATTAATAATCGTGGAATTGTGATCGTCGCGAAATCATTAAAGTACAACACTAACACCGATTCAATCACATTAGATCTTGGTACCGATTCAACACAAACTGGTATTTTGGATGGTGGACATACTTACACCGCTATTAAAGAGCACCGTGACGAAATGGCCGAAGACTTAGACAAGTTTGTTCGTTTGGAAGTCATCGTGGGAAATGATTTAACAGTTTCCCGCATTGCCGATGCCCGTAACACCTCTGCTTCAGTCTCAGATATTGCCTTGTATGAATTAGATGATAAGTTCGACTTTATCAAAAGAGCTGTTGCGAATGAACCGTACGCCGAGGATATCGCTATCAAGGACAATTCAAAAGAACGCCTACCAATTATCGAATTGCTAAAACTGCTATTTGCTTATAATGTGTATGATTTCACTTCTGATAAGGAAATGCCTACACAAGCATATTCCAGTAAGGCAGCCGTATTTAAGAACGTTAAAAATGATTTGGACAAACAAACGTGCAAATATGAACATCTTGCTAAGCTTTTACCCTCACTAGTTGAATTTTATGACTTAATCGAACTTACCTTCCGCGATAAATATCTAGAGTACAAATCTAATGGAAAATTTGGTGCAATGCGCGGTATCACTGTTGCTAAAAATGATCAAAAAAAATTTAAGACTCTTTTCTTAGAAAATGACACAAACTATCAAATCGCAGCCGGTTATTTACTACCTGTTTTTGGAGCATTTCGTGTTTTGATTAATCCAGAAACTCTAGATTGGGAGCTTGATCCAAAGGAAGTTTGGGGTAAAATTGGTGCTGATCTTGTTAGAAACACGCTCGCTAGCGCCCGAAACAATCCACAAGATGCTGGAAAGAATACTGCCATCTGGTCAAATAATTATTCAAAGGTGGAAAACGAGATGCTCCGCCAAATATTATCCGCCAAAAAGTAAGTAATAGTTATCCATTGCATAGTATTTTTAGTCAAAAAGTTATCAACTTTTTGGCTTTTTTTATAGTATTTTTTGCATAAAAAAAGACTAACTATCTGCTAAATATAGATAGTTAGCCACTTTCAGAAAAAATTGCTACTCAACCTTCATGACATGAAATTTATAAAGTAATTGATCATAAAACTTATTCATATACATTATTAAAATCAGAAGTATAGCATAATAATCATCAGAATAGATACTTTCATCATCATAGATAGGCATACCATGTTGATAAGTATTTCTAATAGCCATGCTATTATCAAATTTTTTATTATTCAACACGTAATCCAAATAGTCACTTTCTGCATGACTGAATAAACTACTATAACTAACCAATATACCCTCTCGAATCAAAAAGTCGCATTCTTTTTTTGATGAATCGCTAAGTTGAAAGTAATTAAGTGACTGCCAATCGTAAACCGCCTTTAAAATATGAATCCGTGTCAAATTGGAGAATACAAGCCTCCCATCTGAAGTCTCTGCTAAGAGTTGTTTTGAAACAAAAAACTCAATTGACTTTCTGGCATACGGTGAAACATTATCCCAATGGATTTCATTTTGTTGTATTTTTTCAAAAAGTGTATATCCCTCCGTATCATTTTCTATCAACGGTACTTCATTTTCATCAAATAACATCTTAGTAATATTTATGGGATAGTTTTCTTTTGGATTTAGCTCTACATAATTATTCTGTATAGTTGATTTCAGTTCGTCATGAGACGGAGTATTTAAATAATTTATCAATCTTGAATCAGTTTCAATAAATCGGTTCCCTTCTTCTATTTTTTCTACCGTTAAATTCCATTGTTTTCTTATATACTCTTCAAAACGAAATAAAGTCGACGATTTATTTATTACACTTTCGTCTAAACTTGGCATCTCAAACTTTGTCCACAATATTCCGTATTTATCAAACATATAACTAGTGAAAAACCAATTCATTATGCTTTCAATACTACTATCAAAGTTTTTAATTACTTTAATAAATAATCCTAATTTTTTTCTAGCAAATATTTGTTTTTTTATAAAATGTTCCCCGTACAAATATTGTCTTATATTGTCTATTTGATTTAGCCGTTCAAAAATACCAATTTCCGCCTTCTCGTAACTAGGTAGTATTGAAATACCATCTAAGTTAAATAAGTTCAGTTTTGATCGTAAAAAAAACCACAAGCCCTTATTATTTTTGTGTAATAGAGGATCCTGTTCATCAATAATATACGTCCATTTTTCATTATATATACCATTTTCATCGAGGAATATATCGATTAACGGTGCTTTTAATCGTTCGTCAACTTGACTCTTTCCGTCCTTCTTAATCGAAACCTGGAAAGTGGTTTTACTACGAATCACCTCCTCTACTTCTTTAGACCTGGACACAATAATTTCATCAATTTTAACTTTCTGACCTGCGTCCAAAACATCCCCTTTTATTTTCACACCACTACTTTTTAGTGTATTCACACCGCTACGTTTTAGTGTATAAAGATAAGAAAGTTCCGCTTCAGGGTTATCGATATAATTATTAACCAGCTGTTGTATTTCTTCTGAGAAAATTTTCTTCGGATAAAAAAATTTTTTACGACCATAATATTCATTAAATAATAATTCCAAATTTTTAGAATCACTTAAAAAATATTCTTTAGTAAAATTAGGATAATGTTCAATAAAATACGTATCAAAAAAGCAAAAATCTAATAGGTAATTTGGTGCTTTTATACGCAATTTCGAAGTCGCTTTCTGACACCATTTGATGTATATTTACCTTACTTAATAATTCAAAAAAATCATCATAATATTCTGCGTTTAACAAGTGAATATTATGCAAAATATCAAAAATTTCTTTTTTAGTAAAAAACTCGTTAAACAATCGATTAACTTTTTTAGATACTTCTTTTGCTTTTTTGATTCTTGCTTCAGTCCAATCCTTAAAAACAGATTGATCAATAAATTTTTTCACATTAAATAATTCCAGGACATCATTTACGTCCCAATCATTTTCACTCTTTGATGAATAATTTTCTATTAACTCAATAATTCGGTTCTCATACCACCCTATTGATAAATCTCTTAATCCATAAAACTTAACTCTTTCTTCCACTACTATTTCACCTCCCGAAAACGAACATCCGTTCCCTATTTTTTTTGATTGTACCACATCCACCCAATTATTTTCTCCACACACCAAAAACCCCCTCACACTCGTCTCGCAGCCCACACTGCTACCGAGTTTGAAGGGGTTTTTGTTTTATCTTGTTTGAGCTGATTGATGATTTAAATTGGTTAGTCAGGCGGCGATTAGAAGCCACCCTAATACCAAATTTCATACAGCTGAATGGCCAAGCGAATCTTTTCATTGTCGTCTGCATTGTTAAGGTCCATGTCGAGGATTTTTTCAATCTTTTGCAGGCGGTAAAAGGCCGTGTTGCGGTGGATGAAGAGCGTTTCAGCCGCTTTGGCGATGGATTCGTTGGAAGAAAAGAAGGTCATTAAAAGGGAAAGGTACTGTTCTTGGTCAGCGACCTTGAGCTCGAAGAGCGGTTGGAGGACCGCGTCGACGAAGATGGTCGCTTCTTTTTTGGGAACCAGTCGCAAGACGTCCGTAACCTGTTGGGGATTGTACTGGTGCGGCTTTTGCAACTGGCGATTTTTGGCCGTATCAAGGGCCTTGTCGGCCTCGTCGAGCAATTGTTGGAAGTTAATCAACGATTTTTGATACATCGTATAGCCAATTAGATTGCGCTCATTGGGGAAATGAGCAAGCAGGAATTTTTCCAAATTCGGTAAGATATCCGGCAAATCAGGTGTTTCCTTCACCAAGGCGAAAATTTTGAAATTCCAATTCATCAAAATGACTGGCTGGTTGATTTTATTGAAATACCAATAAATATAGTCTGCGACCCGATGCATGACAAATTGATGGTTGCCGGTATTTTGTGACCGCGCCTCATCGACCGCAAAGGCCTGGTACTGGTCATCAATATTTAAACCATTTAACTTGAGAATGCCAGCAAACGATTCCTTGGCAATCGGTTGGGCGATGATGGTCTCAAAGACCTCGCTTTTACGTTGGCGCTCATTTGTGACGTTGATGTGGACCTGCAAACTTTCGAGACTAAGCAGGTTGACCATGTTTGAAATCAGCAAGTCCTCCGCTGATTTCTTAGCGGGAATTACCGCAAAAATGACGAACCGACGCGTCAGCTTATCAATGGTCTTAAGGGGGTAAATAGTGTAACGATCGAAGAGAGTTTGAGGCTCTTCCATGTTGATTAAATCAAGATCTTTACTGGTGTAAGCAAGGAGTTCTTCGTCAATATCAGCCGTACTATTCTTGGCTTTCAGCCGGCCAAAGGAGTCGATGATATAGGCATCGACGCCGAGCATCGCTGTAATCTGATTTAGAATCTGATCATCCGGCTGTTTGGCAAGAATGTACTTCGAAATGGCCAAATTTTGATCCATAATCGCCGATAGTTGCTCGTTTTCTTCCGCCAAAATGGCATTTTCAACTTTATGCAGCATAGTGATTCTCGGGTCCACTCAAAAGAATCTTCACTTACTTATCCCAACATCTTTTTTCTCGACCCTCTTCCCTTCGATTTGTTTCACATATCTTAAGCCTCTTGCGATTTTAATGCAAGGTCATCTACCGCTAAAAAATCAGTCAAGCGGTCCATGGCCATTTCTAAATTAGCCGTACTCGTGGCATAACTAATCCGGAAATAGCCTTCGCCACCGGGGCCAAAAGCATCCCCCGGCACTACGCCAACCCGGGCCTGCTCCGCCAAGGCCGTGCAGAATTCCAAGCTACTTTCGTAGTTTGCCGGAATTTTGGCAAAGATATAGAAGGCGCCCTCAGGGGTCACCGCTTCAATGCCAACTTTTTCAAGGGCAGCCAGAACCAAATCCCGTCGTTCTTTGTAAACCTTTTTCATTGGCTCGATGTCATTAATTCCCACCGTGAAGGCCTCAATCGCTGCTTTTTGCACAATTGATGACACATCGTAGCTATTAAAGACGTGGACCTTGGCGATTCCCTCCATCAAGGATTCGGGGGCGAAAATGACTCCAAACCGCCAACCGGTCATCGCATGCGACTTGGACAAGCCATTAAAGACAATCGTCCGTTCCGGAATAAACTTTGCAATCGAGCTATGCACCTTGTCATAAGTGATTTCCGCATAGATTTCATCGCTAATCACCGTCAAATCAAACTCGCGGGCAACGGCTGCCAGGGCCTCCAACTCATCGTCTTCATAGCTGACGCCGGTGGGGTTACTAGGCGTCGTCAACAAAATTGTCTTCGCCCTTGGGTTTTCCTGGCCCTCCTGAAGGAGACGCTCAGGGGTCAGCTTGAAGTTGTCGTTGGCCAGGTTAATATAATCGACCTTCCCACCGGCAATGCTAATCGCCCCCTGGTAGACTGGGAAAACTGGTGAAGGCAAGAAGACCTCATCGCCCGGTTCGAGCAGCGCCAAGAAAACATCCAAGATAGCCTCACTCACGCCAATCGTCGTGACGACTTCCGTTTTCGCATCGTAGAAAATCCCATACTTTTTTGCTACAAAATCGGCCGCCGCCTGGCGGACCGCCAAGGTCCCCAGCGGATCCGTGTAGTGGGTGTCGTTTTCTTGAATCGCCCAAATCCCAGCTGATTTAATATGGTCGGGCGTATCGAAATCCGGTTCCCCGACGGTCAACTTAATGATGCCCGGAATGTCTTCAATTTGCTTACTAAAGGTTGAAATGCCCTCTGGTGGCATCGACAAAATCGCATCGCGAACAATACTGTTTTGGTTCATTTTCACACCTCGATTCTTTTCATTCAGTTCATAAACCGTCAACACTCTCTTTCATTACATCAATCCAATTCGTTGTCTGCTCTCGCTTGTTAGGATAAGTTCTTTTTCATCAATCGCAACGAAACACAACGCCCCTAACAGTTGAAAAGTAGCCAACGAAGTCGATTATCTAATTAAAATTGGCGCTGACCAGCTTGGTAAACCTGCTTGTCTTCTTGTTGAACAGCCTTGACGTCTGCCAATGGGTTATCCTTCAAAACCAAGAAATCAGCGTACTTACCGGCAGCCAATTCACCATATTCCCCAAGCTTCATCAAGGTAGCTGAGTTATGTGAACTCGACAAAGCGTCAAAATTCGTCATGCCGAGTTGGTCGACCATGATTTCAAATTCCTTTGGCGTTTCATCAAAATTAGTGAATGGGCAGCCAGCGTCAGTTCCCAAGGTCAGCTTAACACCCGCCTTGTAAGCCTTGCGGAAATTGCGGAAGCCAGCTTCTTTGACTTCCGCGTTCTTTTGAGCTTCCCAATCGGGCAATTCATCGCTGTGGTCGACCATGCTTTGGACAACCAACAACGTTGGTGTTAGATAAGTGCCCTGGTCAACCATCATCTGAATTTCTTCATCCGTCAGATAGTCACCGTGCTCAATTGAATCCACCTTGGCCTTCAAGGCATTCATGATTCCTGGATTTGCTTCCGCATGGGCGGCCACGATGCTGCCCTTGCTGTGAGTTTCTTCAACAGCGACCGCGATTTCTGGAATCTTCAACTGTGGCTGGACCATGTTATCGTTGATCGACATGACACCACCGGTTGCCATGACCTTGGTACACTGGGCTCCATCGGCAAAGTTTTCGCGAACTTGCTTGCGCATCTCGTCGGGTGAGTCCGTGACATTACCGCCGTGGAACAAAATACCGTGCCCACCAGACATGGTCATTGGTGCACCGGAAGGCATGATTTGTGGTACTTTTTCCAACTTTCCTTCTCGTTGCAACTTCGCCAGGATCCGATCAACCCCATAGCTACTACCACAGCCGCGGACATAGGTCACACCTGATTTCAACAACTGGCGCAAATGTTCAACCGAACGAACCGTGACGGTTACGATATCAGCGAACCCGTCCCCATCATGGGTGTTGGGGTCCAAGGATACATGGGTATGGGCATTAATCAAGCCGGGCATCACGTATTGACCATTCAAATCAACTGTTTCGCTGGCAGTTGGCGCCGTGCCAGTGCCCGTTTCACTGATTTTACCGTCGTCATCGACCAAGAACCAAGCGTCCTTGGTGATTTCATCTTTGATACCATCGAAAATGTTTGCATTTGTAAATACCGTACTCATAAGAATTTATCCTTTCTTTTGTTTAAAACAACGACGAAACAATTACAACAACTTCAAGAAAATCGAAGCGATAATAACGGAGGCAACGGAGACTGTCGCAAACCCACCGACCAACATCTTTGGCAGCGTGTTCGCCAAAATGTAGCTTTCTTCCTCCGACGTTTTGGCCAGGTTCTTGGCTGACTCATGCGTGACAATGTAGTCAGCTGGGAAGCCAAAGAGTGCGGTTAGTGCACTGGCAAAGGCCATTTCTCGTGAGAAACCTAGCGGCTTAGCCAAGAGGAAGGAAACGATGAACATGCCCAAGATTCCAAGAAGAATCATTGTCACGATTGGAATCAAAATGTTGACCAAGTTTTGTGGCGTGACGGTTGCCAAGAACGAGAAGATGTAGGAAAGCAGACCATACATCAACCAGTTAAAGACACCGGCCTTTTCCAAAACATGGCTAGGAAGCAAACCAACCTGGTGACCGATAACCCCAAAGACCAAGCAAATGATGTAAGGGTTAATCGTGTTTTTCAACAATGTTCCCAAACCAAGGGCCAGGCCGGCAAGAGCCATGACCGTAAAGATTTGAAAGGCCGATGTTTGATAAATTTTGGGTAGTCGATCAACGAACTTTGGCTTACTTTCCTCTGGTTGTTCGGGTTCGACGACCTCCTCGAATTCACCACGATGGTAATTCGTGAGCAGGCGCTTGCCCTCTTTCTTCAACAGAAAGGCGGTTAATGGGTAACCGATGATGCTGTGAACAACGAACATCGAAACTGGAAAGGAAATCAAAGCCGTGATGTGGGCCGCCTTTAACCCGTTACTCATCAAGAAAGCGGCCACGATACCACCGGTCAACGGTGGCACACTGGCAATGACCGTCTTCCAGTTGAAGAGTATCAAGCCACCACCCATGGCCAACAGGGCTGTACCGGCAACACCACACAGGGCAATCACGACGGCACGCCATTGGTGGAGTAAAGTTTTAAAGTCCATCAGCGTTCCCATGTGAACCAGCAAGGCCGCCTGAATCATGGTCGTAAATGCTGGCGTAAAGGTCGCGGTGGTGGTCACGTTCTTTGGAACAATCGTCCAATAACCAATTAAAAACAGCACGGCTGTGACAAAGACCGATGGAATATAGGCCTTACTTAGCGTCGACACCCACTCCCCAACGAAGAGAAAGAGCATGATGACGCTAAGAGCAATGACAGTCTGCATATGAATCACCTCATTTCTTGCGTGGATTTGTATTGCTTGGTCCCAAGTATAGAGACTTCCAAAAAATAATAATTTGAACAAATGAACAAAAAGTGCAGTCGGTCCTCGTGAACAATGGCTAAAAGAAATCAGCATGTAATCTTTGACGAAAATCAGCACCCGGATGAAAATTCATTCCAAACAATTGCTAAATTGGGGGTTGAAAGCCCTTTCTCTTTGACCTTCTTTTTGACTTTTTCTCGTCTTGTTTCTGTTACAAAGACGTAAAAAAGCGCCCCTCCTCATCCACCGCATGGCTGATGAAGAAGCGCGCTTGCTCCATAATTTATTGTTTTTTTGCCTTTTTTCCTTGGGTTTTAGGTTCGCGTGTGCGAGATTATCCCTAGCCTATGCTTTCACTAATTCCTTGATAAAAATCATCAGCTTAAAGGTTTCGTCGGCCGACAGGTAAGCTTTTTGATAACACTCGACTGCCCCAGCCGGACTCGTTGGTTGTTCGCCCTCGATATACCACTTTTCAATTTGTGGCTTGAGTTCTTTCTCTAGTTCGGCGTAGCCAAACTCTTGCTTGCTTTCAATGGCAATCAAAGCATGTAGGATGGCATGCTCGATTAAGTTACAGTACACCAAGCGGGTCTTTTGTTGACTAGCATAGGGATACTGCTGAACCTTAATCATGGCCGGATCGGCCAAGTTCAGGTACCGGCTTTCATCGATATGGTGGCAATAAAGGCCCTCTGCCGTCCGATCAATCGCTGGATTTTTTGGCAAAGAATACGTTTCACCAGCCAAAAAAGCCTGATAGTTATCTTCAGCAAAGTAACTGTCCTTGGCCGGACCGTACTTTTGCAAAAGTTCCGCCACGGCATCCGGATAGGATAATTTCAGCAATTGCATATATTGGTCGAGTTGTTCTGTCATGGCATGTCTCCTTTTGGCTGTTGATAAACTTTCTTCCCCCATCTTACCGCAACAACTACAAAATTTCTGGTCAATCACCTGTTTTACAAAAATTTCCCACTGAAAAATCAGCCTAATGCTAAATATTTTTTATCAGTGGCAAAAAATGCCAGCAAAGTCGCGCCCAGACTGATTTTTTAAATGAATTTTAACCAAGAAACAGCTAACATTTTTCTCACTTTTTTCTAATTAATGCTTGACAGGCGAAAAAATATTCATTATGCTGTTGTCAACAAGTTGGCGAAAAGCCAATGTTAATCAAAAAACGATGATCGGAAATTTTAGTTGACTTTGTTTTCACAGAAAAGCTGGATGTTAATTCGTGAGAACCGGCCAAACAAACCAACTAGATCGTGCCCGTGAGTTATCTTTCGAAATGAGTAGAAAGAATCGGTCAATGGCCCGTTACCGCCAAAGTCTTTTTTTGACTTGCTGAGCTAGGAGTGTGCAAACCTTCTAGGAACTGAGGTGGTACCGCGCAAAAACGCCCTCTGACAGAATAATTTTCTGTCAGGGGGCGTTTTTTTATTTGATTTATCGGCTAGAGGAGAACAAATTATGACAACGACAACATTTTTTCAAAACCAATTTTACGGCAAGAGCATTTTGAAGGAGACTGATTTATCAGTCAACGAACTAAACTACTTGGTTGATTATGGCTTGCACCTGAAGGGGCTGGCCAAGCAAAACATTCATACCAAGCTGTTGGCCGACAAGAACATCGCCTTGATTTTTGAAAAGAACTCAACGCGGACCATGTCAGCCTTTACCACGGCCGCCAATGAACTTGGTGCCCATCCCGTTTTCTTGGGCAAGGACGAAATTCACTTGTTCCACAAGGAATCGATTGAAGATACCGCTAAGGTTTTGGGTTCCATGTACGACGCCATTGAATTTCGTGGTTTCCGCCAATCAAGCGTCGAAGCTTTAGCTAAGTACTCCGGCGTTCCCGTTTGGAACGGCCTCACAGATGACTGGCACCCAACGCAAACCATCCCCGACTTGATGACCATCAAGGAAAACTTCGGTCACTTATCTGGCCTAAAGGTTGCCTACCTCGGTGATGGCCGCAACAACGTTGCCCACTCCTTACTAGTTGGTTGTGCGATGGCCGGCGTCAACGTCGCCATCGTTAGTCCGGAATCATTGCAACCAGCTGCTGAAGTCTTAGAAATTGCCCAGGGCTATGCCAAGGAAACCGGCGCCGAAATCACCATCACTTCTGATTTGGCCACCGGCTTAAAGGATGCCAACGTTGTCACCACTGACGTTTGGGTTTCCATGGGTGAGGATAACTGGAAGGAACGCATCGACTTACTCCTTCCCTACCAGGTCAACATGAACGCCTTGGCTATGACCGGACACCTTGATGACGGTCAATTGATTGTCCTCCACTGCTTGCCTGCCTTCCACGACCTTCGGACCGAAGTTGGTAAGGAAGTTTACGTCAAGTACGGCCTTAAGGAAATGGAAATCACCGACGAGGTCTTCCAAAGCCAATACGGTCGTCAATTCGATGAAGCCGAAAACCGGAAGCACGGTATCAAAGCCATGATGGCCGCCACGCTCGGCACCCAATTTATTCCAAAAATTTAAAGCCATTGATTGGCCAAGCGGGGAAATGACCCAAGCGGCCAGAATCCCTACCTAGTAACACAGAAAGGAAGCTTGCTATGAATGCCGCGATTACAGGCGTGACCGGTTATGCCGGCATGCAACTTTACGCCCTCTTACAAGAACACCCCGAAGTCGAGACGATTAACGTCTACCAACACGATTTAGACGACGCCATCCCCCTTGTCGACCTCAATCCCCGGTTGAACCTGCCTCATCCCCAGCTCGCCTATCCTTACGATAGCCAAGAAATCATGGCCAACAACGACCTGATTTTCCTAGCAACGCCAGCCGGGGTGGCCATCAACTTGGCCGAACCTTTCTTGAAGGCCCACTTCCCCGTGATTGACCTTTCCGGCGACTTCCGCCTGAAGGACCCAGCCGAATATGAGAAGTGGTACCACCTTAGCCCAGCTAAGGAAACTGATTTGCAAAACGCCTACTACGGCCTGGCCGACATCTACGAAAATCCGGGCGCCTCATACATCGCCAACCCCGGCTGCTACGCAACGGCAACCCTCTTGGGATTAGCCCCCGCCGTCATGGGTGATTTGATTGAACCCGATTCAATCGTTGTGGATGCCAAATCAGGATTGTCCGGTGCCGGCAAGTCACTGAGCTCGTCATCACACTTTAGCCGGTCGAACGAAAACCTGCAGATTTACAAGGCTAACCAGCACAAGCATATTCCAGAAATCTTGGCCGAGCTCAGCAAGTGGAACCCCAAGGTTCAACACCTACAATTCATGACTACCCTGGTCCCCATCGACCGCGGCATTATGGCCACGATTTATGCCAAGGTTAAGCCCGGCATTGACGAGATGGCGATCCTAAACTACTACCATGATCTCTACGACGAGGATCCATTCGTCCAAATTTGCGACGATTACCTGCCCGACATCAAGTCGGTCATCGGAACCAACAACTGCAAGATTGGCCTGACCTTTAACCCCGTTACGGGTTACCTGACCATCGATTCGGTGATTGACAACATGCTCAAGGGCGCAGCCGGCCAAGCCATCCAAAACATGAACCAGTTGCTGAACTACCCAGTGACTGCTGGACTGGAATTGACGGCCTTAGCCTTTTAAGAATTTTGGGGTAGCATGAAGCCAAATAAAACTTCTGCTGAACCACAAAGAGGTCACTTAGACCCTTTCATCATCCCACCAATCCTGGCAACACCTAGACCAACACCAACACAAACAAAAACCCCTCTTTATATAGAAGAAAAGGAGAACTTCTTATGCAAGAAATTGACTTTACCTGGCCCAAAGGTTTCCAAACGGGCACGGCCCATGCGGGCTTTAAAGAAGACCAACAGCTCGACATGGCTTGGATTGTTTCAGACGTTCCAGCCGTAGCCGCTGGCGTTTATACCAAAAACCAATTCCAAGCTGCTCCGGTGCAGTTCACCAAAAATCTGATTAACCAAAACCACAAGCTCCAAGCCATCGTGATTAATTCTGGTAATGCGAACTCCTTCACCGGCCAGGAAGGCTTGGATCACGCAGATGAAACCCACCAACTAGCTGCCAATAAATTAGCCATCGACCCCAATCTCGTGGCCGTCGCCTCCACCGGTGTCATCGGCAAGCAACTGGAAATGGACAAAATTCAAAGTGGCCTGGAGCAATTAAGTTTGGCCCCCGAATCCGACATTGCCCACGCCATTTTGACAACCGATTCCTGCGAAAAGAAAACAACGGTTTCCGTCATGATTGCTGGCCAACCCGTTACCATTACGGGAATCGCCAAGGGTTCTGGCATGATTCACCCAAACATGGGCACTACCTTAGGCTTTGTCACCACGGATGCCAACATCACGGGTGAAACCCTCCAAGGGCTTCTGTCCGACCTGATTCAATCTTCCTTCAACCAAATCACGGTCGATGGCTGCATGTCCACCAACGACATGGTCCTTGTCCTTGCTAATGGCCAAGCGGAAAACGCACTGATTGACCAAAGCACTACTCAGGCCAACGACTTAGCTGATTTCAAAGCCGGATTGAAGGCGGTTTTGGTCGCCTTGGCCAAGATGGTTGCCCAAGATGGCGAAGGATCCAACAAATTTGTCCAAGCAACCGTTGTCAACGCTGCTTCAGTGGTTGAAGCCAACCAGGTCGCCCGGGCTATCGTCGGGTCCAACCTCATCAAGGCCATGCTCTTTGGCGAAGAAAACAATTGGGGCCGAATCGTCCAAGCCATTGGGCAAACCCAAGCGCAAATCAGCCCCAACCACCTCGATATTTTCTTGGCCGATGTGCCCCTCGTCAAGGACAGCCAAAAAGTCTTGGCTGACCAAGACCAGGTAGCGGCCATCCTTGCCCAAGATGAAATCGATTTGACCATCGACTTGCATGTTGGCGAAGCAACCGGCCAAGCATGGGGCTGCGACTTGACCTACAAGTACGTTGAGATTAACGCCGCCTACGAGGGTTAAGACCATGATTGTCATTAAAATCGGTGGCAATGCCATCAGCCAAGTACAAGACGATTTCTTCCACCAAGTCAAGGAATGGACCAAGGAAGGCCAGCAAGTAGTCATCCTGCACGGTGGTGGGCAACTGATTTCTTCCACCTGCGCCTTCTTTGACTTGCCGACCAAAAAAATTGACGGGATTCGCGTCACGCCACCAAGCGTTCTGGCCTTAACCAGCCACCTGCTGACTGACGTCATCCAGCCTCATTTTCAAAATCAGCTGGCTGAAGCGGGCATTCCGGCCCTGGCCGTGAACCAGGAAGCCGGTCCCCTCTTCACCGCCGACTACCTTGATCAAGACACCTATGGCGAGGTCGGCGAGGTCACAGGCATCGATGAAGCGGTGCTGGCAAAGGTTAGCCAAGACGGAAGCGAGCAAAACCCCGTCTTATTGGTTAATTCCCTCGCCAGCGGGCCAAACGGCCCTCTGAACGTGAACGCCGACTCTGCGGCTCAGGCACTGGCTACCATGGCTTCGGCTGACCAATTGGTCCTCTTAACCGATGTCCCTGGAGTCCTGGTCAATGAAGAGGTCGTCACAGCCCTTAACCCGCTCAAAGCCAACCAATTGATTGACCAGGAATTGATTACAGCCGGCATGGTGCCCAAGCTTCAGGCCGCGTTTTCCGCCCTCCACCACGGTGTCCACAAAATCACCATCACCAATCACCTTGGCCAAGGAACAAAGTTAGAACTATGATACGTACAAAAAATCGACAATTTTATCTCGCTTTTTTGGGGACTGCAAACCCAAGCTTTTTTAAGTGCGCCTTCTTGACCGCTTAGTGGTGGAAAACGGCGAACCAGTTCCTGATTTTTCCAATCCTAAAACAGACCAGTAGAACCAATAGGAGGCTTTACCATGACAACGACTATGCATACTTACGACCAATTCCCTTTTGATATCGTGGATGGACACGATGCTTATCTCATCGACGACCAGGGTAAAGAATACCTTGACCTGACTGCCGGTATCGGTGTCTGCAACTTTGGCTACAGCAACCAGCAAATTAAACAAGCTGTGGCCGACCAGGTGGAAAAGGTCTGGCATATTACCAACTTATACCAAAACCAGCTCGCCGAAGAAGTCGCAGAAGACCTCTGCCCAGCCGGTTACCAGGCCTTTTTCTGTAACTCTGGGACCGAGGCCAACGAAGCTGCGATTAAATTAGCCCACAAGGCGACTGGTAAGCACGAGCTCGTTGCCTTTAACTACGGCTTCCATGGCCGGACCACCGGCTCCTTGTCCGTTACTGGTTACCCCCACATCCAAGAAGGCTTCGCGCCTTTGATGCCGGCAGTCAAGATGGTGCCCTTTAACGATCCAGCTGCCCTCGATGCGATTACCGAAGACACCGCTGCCGTCATCCTCGAAGTCATCCAGGGTGAAGGCGGCATTAATGTTGGTCAGGCCGACTGGCTGCACCAAGTCCAAGAAAAATGTCATGCAACCGGTACCTTGTTGATTATTGATGAAGTCCAAAGCGGCATGGGGCGGACTGGCCATCGTTTTGCCTTTGAACACTACGGCTTGGAACCAGATATGATTACAGTTGCTAAGGGATTGGCCAATGGTTTGCCTGTTGGGGCCCTCCTCGCCAAGGAAAGTGTTGCCAAGCACTTCCAGCCTGGTGACCATGGCACGACCTTTGGTGGTAACAAGGTCGTGATGTCCGCCGCTAAGGAAGTTCTGAAGCAGCTGAACCCAGAATTCCTAGCCACAGTCCAGGCAAAGGGTGACTGGCTTTTTGACCAGCTAGAAAAGAAGCTCAGTCCGCTAGAAGCCGTAACCGGTATCAGCGGTGCCGGTTTGATGGTTGGTATTCACTTGGCTGATTCCCTATCCGTTGGCCAGGTCATTCAGGCCCTCCACAAAGAAGGCATCTTGACCCTCTCTGCCCGTGGCAACACGTTGCGTCTTTTGCCACCATTGATTGTTGACCAAGCTGATTTGGACCAAGCTATCGATAAAATCAGCCAAACTATTCAACAACTTAGTAATGCTGACCAAGCCGTTGCTGTTAAATGACCTTCATGGTCATTTTTTATTCTTTGGCATTTTTTCGATTAATTGAACGATTAAAATTTTCATCCGCAACGATTTGATTAGCTCATCTGAACTCAAAATATTTCGTCAAAAAACGTCAAGTTATTTTCCCAACAAGATGAAATTCCCCTCTTTTTTATCTTTTTGACGAAATTTTTTTAGAATCATTTTTTCTTTCATAAAAATCCCCAAAACGCCAAATTTTCGCCTTTTTTCATAACACTTCCCCTTTGCTAACCCAAGAGCAAATGTCATATTTCCTAACAAAAATTCTTTTCGCATAATTTTTTCATTCTATGATAGACGAAATCGCAACGAAACACAGACTTATATTAGGAATTAATGATAATTGTTCGTTTGAATCTAAGATTCAAAGTAGAAGGAGGATGCTTATGGCACAACCTATTCAGGAGATCGAGGTTAACCAAGACGGAACCAAGCGCTCCTTGAGCAACCGTCACGTGCAAATGATTGCCATCGGCGGTACCATTGGAACCGGACTTTTCTTAGGTGCGGGCTCAACGATTTCAAAATCAGGCCCCACGATTTTAATTCTCTACGCCGTATTGGGCACGCTCTTTTTCTTCATGATGCGCGCCATCGGTGAAATGCTTTACTCACAACCCGACCAACACACCTTCGTTGGTTTTATTTCTAAGTATTTGGGCAAGGGTCCCGGGGTCTTTGCCGGCTTGACCTACTGGCTGGCACTGATTTTCGCCGGCATGTCTGAATTGACGGCCATCGCAACCTACGTCAAGTTCTGGTTCCCAACCTGGAACACGGCTGCAATTGAAATTTCTTTCCTCGCCGTCTTGGTTTTGCTAAACATTTTGGCAGCCAGGGCCTTTGGTGAAACGGAATTCTGGTTCGCGATGATCAAAATCATCGCCATCATTTCCTTGATTGTGACCGGAATCTTCATGGTCATGACTGGCTTTAAGAGTCCTGGTGGGGCGACGGCTAGCTTTGGAAACATTTTCCATAACTTCAGCCTCTTCCCTAACGGCTTCCAAGCCTTCCTTGGCTCCATCCCAATGGTCTTCTTCGCGATGGCCGGAATGGAATTCGTTGGTATTACCATTGGTGAAACCAAGAACCCTCGCAAGGTCTTGAAAAAGGCCATTAACGAAACGGTTTACCGGGTCTTGTTGTTCTACATCGGCGCTTTGATCATCATCATGTCCATCATGCCATGGACGAGCATCACTGCCGGTAACAGTCCATTCGTGCAAGTCTTCAAGTTGGCTGGTTTGCCAGCAGCCGCAGCCGTGATTAACTTCGTGGTTTTGACTTCTGCTTCCTCAGCTTTGAACAGTGTCCTCTTCTCAAGTGGTCGACACCTCTACCAGCTTTCTCGAGAACTAGACTGGAAGCCATTGGCTAAGATTGCAAAGGCTGGTATTCCAACACCTGCCATCCTCTTCTCCGGTGCACTTTTGCTCTTCGCACCCGTGATTGCTTCCATCCCATCCATCAACGATGCCTTCCAATTCGTAACTGGTGGTGCCAGTGACCTTTACTTGGTGGTTTACTTGATGACGATGGTTGCTCACCGACGCTTCCGCGTTTCACCGGAATTCATGCCGGATGGCTTCAAGATGCCTTGGTATCGTTACACGAGCCCAATCACTATCGGGGCCTTCGTCCTCGTCTTCTTGTCACTCTTCGCTAATCCAAACGACGTTATCCCCGCAACCGGGGCCATCATTTGGGTAATCGTCTTCGGTGGCTACTGCTACTTACGCTTCCGCAACCAAGAAGTAGCAACAATTTAATTCACTGTGTTTAGTTAATCAAAGTGTCCGTGTTTACACGGGCGCTTTTTTTATGCCTTTAAATCAGCTTTCTTCTATTATATAAGGTCTTTTCTCTTACCAAAATCCCGTACCAATCCCCATCTCTTGCCGTTAATTCAAACCGATTCTACACTCCGAGATTGTTAATCTGCTGATTTGATAAAAACTGTTTAAATTTATCCAAAACTCAG
Organism: Fructobacillus tropaeoli; assembly: GCF_016860625.1. Taxonomy (NCBI): domain Bacteria; kingdom Bacillati; phylum Bacillota; class Bacilli; order Lactobacillales; family Lactobacillaceae; genus Fructobacillus; species Fructobacillus tropaeoli. Next base: position 65,386 of record NZ_BOJU01000004.1, on the reverse strand, counting down.
GTTTCAGTAAGAGGCTTTGTGGTAAACTGATTTTGACGATGAATTCTAACCTATCTAAGGCTAAAGCACCGCCAGATGTCGCCTGACCCTTCTTTTTCAAGAAACGGGTGGCTCTTGTTTGTTATTACAAACCGTAACCGAATGCCTGTGGGTATTCGGTTGCGTTTTGCATTCCAGAAATACTAGGAGAGATTATGCTTGACATTTTTAAAGCCATTATTATTGGTATTGTCGAAGGATTAACGGAATTCTTGCCGGTCAGTTCGACTGGCCACATCGATTTGGTGAGCCAATTCGTCCAAATCAGCCAAGGTAAAGATTTTGAAAACATGTTTGAATACGTGATTCAATTCGGCGCCATCATGGCTGTTGTGATTTTGTACTTCAGCAAGCTGAACCCATTTAGCGCCAAGAAGACCGTGCGGGAACGCCAAGATACTTGGGTCCTTTGGTTCAAGGTCATTATCGCCTGCCTCCCATCAATCATTATTGGTTTGCCATTGAATGATTTCATGGATGAGCATTTGCACAAGCCAGCCGTTGTGGCGACTGCTTTGATTGTTTATGGTATCTTGTTCATCGTGATTGAAAACATCTACAAGAACAAGGCCCCTAAGATTAGCAGCTTAGCAAACATTGGTTACAGCACAGCCTTCTACATCGGGTTGTTCCAAGCTTTGTCAATCGTGCCTGGTACAAGTCGTTCGGGGGCAACCATCTTGGGTGCCATCATCTTGGGTGCCAGCCGTTACGTGGCTACTGAATTTAGTTTCTTCCTGGCTATCCCAACTATGGTTGGGGTTACCATCCTGAAGGTTGGTTCTTACCTCTTGAAGGGCAACACCTTCACGGGCGAACAATGGGCCGTCTTGGCAACCGGAACTTTGGTTTCCTTCATCGTTGCGGTTATCGCCATCAAGTGGTTGTTGAAGTTCGTGCAAACTCACGACTTCAAGGCCTTTGGTTGGTACCGAATCGTCGTTGGTTTGATCGTCTTCGCCGTGATGTTTATGTAATTTCATCTTGAAAGTCCCCGCTTGGGGGCTTTTTTTATGGTCAAAATTTATAGAAAATCAGCTTAGCCGCCTGCCTTTCAAACACAAAAAAACCAGCGACTGCTGGTTTTTTACTCATTTATTGGTTGTGAACGGCCTTAATAACCTCTTTGACGAGGTAAAAGGAGCCTGTGGCCAAGACAACATCGTTCTCCTGGTCAAAGTGTTCCAGCGCATATTGGGTTGCCTGAGCCGGATTGGCAATCGTCAGCACCCGCTTGGCATCGGTAAACTTCAAGAATTCTTGGTACAGGTCCTCAGCGGCTAACTGTCGGTCTTGGTTATCCGGCGTGGTCACGATGAAAGTCGTATCGTTCAAGGCACACAGGTCTTGAACGCAAGTTAGCGTATCCTTATCCGCCAAAAAACCGACGATCAGGACCTTGCGGCGGTTTGCAAAAGAGCCCTGCACGGTTTCAATCAGGGCGTTAATCCCATCAACGTTGTGGGCCCCGTCAACAATCACCGGCCGGGGCTCCTCTTGCAAGTATTCAAAGCGTCCGGGCATGTGGGCCGTGGCAATCCCTGATTTTAAGGCGGCTAATGGAATTTTGCTGACGGCATCGATTTGGGATAGGACCTGCCAGGTGGCGATGGCCGTCTGCAAGTTACCCAATTGGTAAGACCCTTGTAATCCTAGGTGGATGTCCTCGATTTGCTGGTCACCAACCGTGACGGTGACCGTTCGCTGCGTGCCGCTTTCTGCCACCTGGTCAAGTTCAACCATTGCGGCTGAAAAGACCCGGTTGCCCCGCTCTTGGGCAATTTCCGCCACTACCGTATCGACCTCCGGCCGTTGTGGGGCATAGGAAATAATGGTTTCACCCTCGCGAACCATCCGCACCTTCGTTTGCGCGATAGCGGTTAAATTATCGCCCAAAATCCGCATATGATCCATGCCAATCCGAGTCAAAATCGTGTAATCTGACCTGGGAATCGCATTGGTTGCGTCCAGTTCACCACCTAGGCCGGCCTCCAAGACCAGGTAGTCTGGGTTTTTGCGAATGTAAAAGGCCATGGCCGTTAAGAAGGACGCCTCAAAACTGGAAATTTCGGTCAGCAAATCCACCCCGTGGTCGTCCAAGACGGCCAACAAATCAAAGAAGGCTCGGGCAAAATCAGCCTCCGCAATCACATCCCCATTCCAGGTAATCTCTTCTCGAACTTCAAACAAATGTGGGCTGTTAAAGCCGGCAACGGTCAGCCCACTGGCCACCAAGAAGTTTGTCACCATCTTTCCGGTCGAACCCTTACCGTTCGTACCGGCCAGACGAATGACCTTGCTTGAAAGCCGGTCAAAACCGAGCCAGCCAATAATTTGGCGCAAGAAGGCCACTCGGTCAATCTCTTCCTTGTACTTCATGCCGGCCGGAATGCTCTCCAGAATGGCCAACGCCTGTTGATAAGTTTGGTCGTTATCTACATTTTTCACCGTGACCTCCTTGTACTTTCACTGGCTGGACGAACTACAAACCGCTTGCACTGCTACTCAACTAACTGGACGAACTGCAAACCGCTTACACTGCTACTCAACTGACTGGACGAACTACAAACTGCTCACGCTGCTGGCCAACTGGCCCAGCCCAGCCATCAACTTATCTGGCTGGACTGCAGCCATAACCAACAGTCCGATTCTAATTTTTTCAGCGACACTTATGCCTGTTGCAAAAAGAGACTTTGCTTGGCCAAATCACCCTTGAACTCGCCCATATAGTAGGTCGTTTCCGTGATATTGCCGACACTGCGCACCCCACGCATTTCCATGCACATGTGACGGGCACGAACAACGATGGCAATCCCCTTGGGGTGGATTAGCTCGTCTAGTTTCTGAGCTACTTCAGAGGTCAAGCGTTCCTGAACATTGGGCTTCTTGGCCACGTGGCCAATCAACCGGGGCACCTTACTCAAGCCAACAATCTTCCCGTCATTCGGGATATAGGCCAACGAAACCTCGCCAAAGAATGGCAAGAGGTGGTGCTCACACATTGAGTAGAAAGGAATCTTCTTGACCGTAATAACTTCCTGGTCAACATCGTCTTCCGTTGAATCAAAGACGGTAAAGTTGGTGAAATCAGTATTGACCGCGCCAAAGACTTCGGCATACATCTTGGCCACCCGCTCTGGCGTTTCCAACAGGCCTTCTCGGTTCACATCTTCGCCGACCGCCGTCAAAATGGCTCGCACTGCATCTTCAATAATTTTTTGATTTTTACTATCCATGGTCTTTTCCATTAATTAATATTCTAATTTTTCAGCAACAACTCGGACCTCCTGGTCAGCCGGCAAGGCCTGACTGGCTTCCTGAAACTTTTGGTAAGCTGGATCACCAGCATCAAAGAGGTCTAACAGCGGTACTAAGACAAACTTCCGCCGGTAAAGTTCCGGATGTGGGACTTGTAGCACCTCATCATCGATTTGTGCATCCCCATAGAAGAGAATATCCAAATCAATGGTTCGCGGCCCCCAATGAATCTCACGGACGCGGTGCAAATCGGCCTCAATTTGATGAATCTTATCTAAGAGGTCGTGGGCCGAATAAGTCGTTTCCACCTTAGCGGCAATGTTATAGAAGTCGTCTTGCTTGACACCACCAACTGGGCTCGTCTCGTAAATCCGTGACACCCGGTCCACCGTGATTTGGTCATCGCCAGCCAACGCCTGCAAGGCAGCATTAATGGCCGCCAACCGGTCGTTCAGGTTACTACCAATACTCAAATAGGTAATCATTGGTCGGCACCCCGCTTGCCAGTGTCCGTCAACGTAATTTCCACGCTATCGAAAATCCCATTAACTGGCACGGCTAATTTGCGAATATTCAGTGACATGGTCACGATTTCAGCATCGTAGACGGCCCGAATATCATCAAAGATTTGCTGGCCCAAACGTTCGACGAGGTCAACCTTACTGTCGGCAACGGTCTTTTCAATGATCCGATAAATGGCCCCGTAGCTGACCGTATCCGTCAGGTCATCCGTGTAACGCGACTGGTCCGACTGCATTTGACAGGCCAAATCAATTTCGATGTTTTGCCCGATTTTCTTTTCCTCGGCGTAAACGCCGATATAGGAATGAAACTTCATATTATTTAACTTAATTGTCAACATGACACGACCTCATAATGTAAACAGAAAACCCTATTTCTTATCATAAAAATGATGATATGATTAATCGATAGGGTTTTAACGAATTACTTACCATTATACCTTAAAAGTACCCCTTAATGACCGAAAGAACGAGGAGACTAGCAATGTCCATCAAGCACATTGATCAAGCAACTTACAATCCCTTAATTGCCGGCAGTCAGATGACGATTGCCTTCACTGATTTAACCGCGGACCAAAAAAGCGGCCTGGCCAACTATTTTGCCCAGCACAACCAAAGCTTTATCACTCTGGAAAATCAGGACCTACTCCAAATCACCCACCGCGACCTGGAAACAGTGATTGCCGACTTCAAGCAAAACGCAATCATCGCCACGAACGAACTTGAGGCCATCTACAAAGACAGCCAAATCTTTTTTGCGGCCGGTAACCGGTCCTTTGATATTACGGATAAGCCCATGATTCACTCCATCATGAACCTGTCACCCGAGTCCTTTTACGACGGCAAGGACCACAACTTAAAGGAATACCTTGGCCGCATCGAGGAGCAAATCGCCATGGGCATTTCCTTCTTTGATATCGGCGGTAAGTCCACCAACCCTAAGGCCGGTGATATGAGTGCCGATGAGGAATTCAGCCGAATGGAACCTTACTTGAAGGAAATCAGAAAAGCTTTCCCCGACATCATCCTGTCAGTTGATTCCAACAACCCAATTACCATCGAACGGGCCTTGGACCACGGTGTTCAAGTGATCAATAGTATCTCCGGCTTTGACACACCAGAAATGCTCGGCTTGGTTGAACGCTACCAGGCACCAGTAATCACGACCTACAACAACCGTGACAAGCCAACCGACAATGTCCACCAATCCTTGCTTGACTACCTCGACGACCAAGTCACTGCATTGAAGGCCCGTGGTCTCAAGGACGAAAACATCATCTTGGATCCAGGGGTTGGCTTTACTTCCCGCTACGAGGGTATCACCAAGGAAGAAATCGCTGCCGAAGACGTTACTAAGATTAAGGCTATTCGGGCCATGGCTGACCGCCGTCTGCCCATCTTGGTCGGCGTTTCCAACAAGAGCTTTATGGGCACACTCTTCGACCGCGAGATCGATGACCGCCTTATCTCATCTTTGTTAGTTGAATACAACATGGTCATGAACGGTGGCCGGTTGATTCGTGTTCACAACATCGAAGAGACGCGCTTGCTCATGGATATTTTCAATACTTTGGCTTTGTAAGCCACGGTCGCTAACGTGGCAGCATCCGTGTCAACGCGGTCACAAGGCCCTGTAAACCAGGGCAAAACGACAGCCACCGACCTAGCAACATCTGCGTCAATGCGGTCGCAGAGCCTATAAGCCAGCACCAATAGACAGTCACCAACGTGGCTGTCTATTTTTTGTGCACAGAAAAAGACGAACCAGATCGCCATTGTAGCGAGGTTCGTCTTTATTCTCAGGTCATGGAAGCTGATTTTTCAGAGTCCAGACCATTCTTTTATTGGTTAACAATTTGTTGGTAACGTTTGGACGTTAGCCAGTAAATCACCAGGTAAATCAGAATGACAATCACCGTCATCGTGACCATAACTGGGATAAAAATCGTTGGGTCAAACATCCCCAAAGTCTTGAAAACCGTCTTCAAGATTGGGAAGGCAAAGGCCGCATTCAAGACCAGCAACAAAAGTGGCAAACCGAAGAGCAGACGAATTTGGCGGTTAATCATTTGCTTGGTTTCAGCCAGGCTGAGGCCAATTCGTTGCATCTTCTTGAAGTTTTGCCGGTCAACCATTCCCTCGGCAACTTGCTTGTAGTAAACAATCAAGACCGTGGTAAAGGTCAACACAACAGCCGTCAAAACACCGACGAAGACCAAACTACCAAAGACATTTTCGATGCTTTGCACGGCGTCGGCCCGGTCCGTGACCTGGCCACCCGTCTGCTGGAAAATCTTGCTCAAATCCTTGCTAAAGGCAATCTCGTTTTTCTTCGTGCCCTTCACGTCATAGGCATAGAGGTGGGTCACCGCATCCGGCATGTCCGAGATTGAAACTTGGACACCACTATCAGTATTTGCCGGCATCTGAACATCCTTCAAGAAGGCATTCAGCTGGCTTTGCTGGTTCACGACCAGGTAATAGTAGCTTGGACCAGATGGTGCGGTTGAATCCGGTGAAGTAAATTGGTTGATGGTCGTTACCTTGTAGGTCTTACCACCAATTTGCAGTTTTGTTGGCACCTGCTTTTGATGTGTTGCATAAATACCAACCTCATCGCTAGCCAACGAAACGGATTGCCCCTGCCACTTCTTCAAGCTCGCGGTCGTCATTGCCCGGAAAGCCGGCGTCGACATCACGTCACCTGTTCCAGTAAAGCGACTGATTTTACCCTCGTCGCTGACATTAGCCAAGATGGCATTGGTTGCTTCCAATTCATGACTAGCGCTTAAAGTTAAGTTGTGCTCTTGGGCGCTTTGCTGGACCTGGTTTAACTGGTCCTGTGACAGCGCCTGGGTACTCGTAATCGTTGTATCGTAAGGCAGGTACTGGCCAAACTTGCTGGTCACCTGCTGCATGGAAATTGCTGCCGTCAGGGCCACAACGATGGTTGTGAATAGCAAGGCAACTGTGGCCAAGCCGGCCCCATTGTTCTTCACTCGGAATAAGAGTCCCGAAACGGGGACAAAATGCTTGTCCTGATAGTAGTACTTTTGGTTCTTGCGCAAGCGCTTTAAGAGCCAACCAATGCCGACAATCATCACCAGATAAGTCCCGACAATCACCAGGCCGACCGCCCAGATAAAGGAGAACAAGGCGTTCAAGCTTGGCTTCGTTGTCAAGGCCAACCAGTAACCGGCGATTAAGATGACAAAGCCCGTGATACCCAGGAAGGCCTTTGCCTTTGGCTCTTTGGCAACCTTTTGGTCGGACTTGGTCAAATCAATCAAGCTCGTCCGACCGATTTTAAACCCTTCGATCAGGGTCATCAGGAAAAACAATGCTGCGTAAATCAGCCCAACCGTGACCACCGTATTCCAGTCAAAGGCAACCCGGTAATCCTGGCCACCTGCTAACTGATTTAACACGGGGAAGGCAATGAACAAGGCACCAAATGAAGCCGCCAGTCCGATGACCGTCGTGATGAACCACAGGCCAAGTGACTGCCAGGCCACCACCATGAAACCCTGAAAGCGCGACATCCCCAACATCGAGAGCGTCCCGATTTGTCGTTGCCGACGGCCAGAGACAAAGGAATTGGCGTAGAAAATAAAGACTGCGCCGACCAACAGTGACAAGACTAAGCCCAAGACCATCACAGCCTTGATAATCTTGCCATATTCGGAAGTAGCGATGCTGTGGTTGTTGCGAATGGCAAAGAACATCGCGTTAACCATCAACAAGAACGCGTTGGCAAAAATAAAGAGGGCGTAGTGGCGAAAATCCTTTTTGAGTGTTTGCAGTGCAAAACGAAGACTCAACATCTTATGCACCTACTTTCGTCAACTCCGTTAGCTGGTTGGAGATGGCTGACAGGTATTCCTCCTGCGTCATCTCGCCCCGGTCTAAGGCAGTTTGAATTCGACCATCCTTGATAAAGAGGGTCTTCTTAGCATAGGAGGCGGACAATGATGAGTGAGTGACCATGACGATGGTCTGCCCCGCCGCGTTCACGTCCTGGAAAATTGATAGCATTTCTTGAGCAGTCTTAGAATCCAATGCCCCGGTTGGTTCATCGGCCAAAATCAGTGCTGGCCGCGTAATCAAAGCGCGAGCAGCAGTCACTCGTTGCCGCTGTCCACCAGAAATCTGGCTGGGATACTTGTCCAAAAGCTCTTGGATCCCCAGTCGTGGAGCCAATTCATTCAAGCGACTGTCCATTTCGGACTTAGGAGCCTTGGTCAAAACCAATGGCAAATAAATATTGTCGCGGTTGTTGAAAATGTCCAAAAGATCGAAAGACTGGAAGATAAAGCCGAGGTTTTCTCGTCGGAAAACCGCCTTCTTGCCGTCTGACAAATCAGTGGTCTCCACCCCGTTCAACTTAATGGATCCATTGGTTGGGTTATCAAGGGTGGCCATAATGTTTAACAGCGTGGTCTTACCCGCACCGGACTCACCCATGATAGCGACATAGTCCCCTTCATTAATTGTCAGTGAGATATCCTGCAAAACCTGCTTGTTTTGGCTGTCCGGATAGGACTTCTGTACGTGTGTTAGTTCTAGTATTGCCATTGTTATTCTCCTTTAGTCCAGATCAACATCGCCGGACTGATTCATTAAATGTAAATTAGCGCCATCGCCGTAACTGACATGGTAGGCCCGCTTCATTGAAAGCGAACCAGACTTCGTCTCAGCCTCAACAGTTGGTAACTGACTTTGTTCGACTTCGATATCACCATTTTCGTTGGTAACATTGCCGCCATCCGTTACCGTGACTTGATTCAATTCAATGTCACCATTGGTATTGGTTAATTGAACTTGATTCGTACTGATGTTTTTTAGCTTAATGTCGCCATTCTTACTTTGAATGGTCATCTTCTGTAATTTCGCATTCTGTGGAATAGTAATCTCTAATCGGGGTTCCCCTGATTGGAAATTGCCGGTTTTACCGGACTTCTTGCTGACAATCAACTGCTGATTTTCAACTTTGGTCTCAAATACAGCATGGTCAGAAGAATCAATTTCCTGGGCACTGTACTGATCACCACTCTTGACCACGATGTCAAAGCTATTGGTGTCAACTTTTAAGCCTTGAATATTTTCATTTGTCAGCTGACTCTTGTCCGGGCTAATATCGTGCGTTTCCGTTTTAACGTGGGATAAATCACGCGTTAGTACCCTGGCAAAGTCAATTTCTCCAGGTTTGGCTAAGACAAAGGAAACACTGGATAGCACTACCCCAACGCCCATCAAAAAGACACCTAATTTCAACGATTTTTTCATTGTCTTAAATCCTTTCCCAAAGTTGTACAAGCCAGCGACTCAGAGCAACAATGCCCTGAATCACCTTTTTCGTGACAAAGATAATACCCGGAATCACCAAGAACATCAGACCGATAAAGATAATACCCAAGCCAGTAAAGAACAGTCCCGACCAGAAAGTGTGGAATAACGTGAAGAGGCCGTAAATAAAGAAGGCGACTCCCGCGGCCGTGGCCAATAACATCAGAATTGAGAAAACGAAGATGAGCATAAAGAGTGAAAAGAAGATGCCACCAAAGAATGGTAGGGTTAATGGCAACGTGATGATGATCAGAGCTAAAATCAGAACCCGATAAGCCGTTGTGTGCTGCTGTCCATAGGGTGGCACCTGTTCGCCATTTTCGGTATAATAGTCCGTTTTAATTTTTGTTGCTAACTCTTCCGGTGTGCCGAGGCTTTCAACCGCCTCTGCATCAGATAATCCGCCATCCTCAAGGTATTCACGATAATACTCTAAGATATCGTCTTTTTCTTTTGTTGGTAATCCTTTAAGTGCTGCTGCTAATTTTTCTAAATAGTTCATGTTACTCTCCCAAAATGCCGTTCACCTGCTCAACAAAGGTCTGCCACTCTTTTTTAGCGTCAGCCAGTTGCGCCTCTCCCTCTTTCGTTAACTGATAGTATTTCCGGGTTCGTTCATCAAAGATTGCCGACCGGGTGGTGACAAAGCCTTTTTGTTCGAGCCGTCGTAAGATGGGATAGGTTGTCGAATCAGAAATCGGAATGACTTCCTGTATTTTTTTTGTGATTACGTAGCCGTAAAGTTCTTCTTCGGCCAGTGTCTGTAAAACAACCGCTTCAAGAACCAGATTCGGAATCTTTATTTTCATCATCATACTCCTTAACATCTAATACTATATGTCATATAATATAGTTTGTCAAATAGGTATTAAAAAAAGCAGGTGCTAATCGAAAGATTGCATTAGCACCTGCTTTTCATTTTGTATTGTCGGTCAATTCCGTTAACTACCAAGTTTGCCTTGATAATGGCATTTACCAGCTTGATTTACCCCCGCCACCACTGGGTTTGGTAGCAAATCTTAAAATAGTTTAGTTAACATTATCATCGTCAGAAAGCTTCTTCTGATTCGAATCGATACTATCAACTAACCACTTGCCCTTCGAACTGTTATAAACCATGTGGGCAATCAACTGGAAGCGTTGCGTCTTTGTTCCAGAAGTTTGCTTGTCTGGGTCGGTGTTGGAAGTGTAGTTAAAGTCTTCCTTAATTTCAAAGATCACAGCCGCATTCTTCTTTGACTTAGCGCTGACCTGGTCAACCGTAATCTCACCGAAGTTAATCGAATCAGCATTCCGCGAAGCAGCATAACGATTACGGTGAATCATCTGGCTAAAGTCTTGATAAGACTTATTGCTTAAACCACCATTGAAGATATCACTCAGCCCAGAAGGCGTGTTATCACTGCTTGCATAAGAAGTCAAAGCAGAGGCCATATCGTCCAGCTGGCCCTTGGCTTCTGACTTACTCAAGATGCTGTCAGAATCCAAATCAACGGTGTCGCCATCATCGATATTTGATAATGGCTTAGATGGTGTCGTCATAGCATTGCTACCATTACCTGACTTGACATAGACCTTGGCACCTTGCGTCACAACAACATTCTTGATGTCGGCCTGACCATTTGAAATAGTGCCCGCCTTGTTGCCGGCAACATAAACATCCCCGCCATCAATATTACTTTCAACCGTGAAGCTGACCGTCTTGATATCCAGGTCAACAGCATCAGAGCTATTACCACCGTAGTAGTCGCTTGACTGGGCATTGACGTTCTGGCCATTCAGGCTACCTTGGGCTGTAAAATTGTACAAACCAGGCGCCTGATGCTTCAACATTTCACTATAGTCTGAGTTACTCTTGTCCGTCAAAACCTTACCGTTAACAGAAAGAGACAAGCCAGATCGGTTGGTATTAACCGTCAAATCAACAGGATCCATTTCCAACGTGTAGTGTGGGAAAATTAGCAATGTTTGACCGTCTTGAACGAAGCGGACACCCTTACCTGTTTTTTTAATCCAATCTTCAGTGTCGCTCTTGCTCATCTTTTGGTCTTGCATATAGTTGGCTAATGGTGTCAAATCAGCCGTCGTCATCTTCTTATGAGTATCTGACCACTCAGTGATGTTGTGATACTTATCTTTATCATATGTCTTCAAGGCTGTGGCTGTCCGGTCCAAGGTATTTGCGTACGAATAATAGTTGTAACCATAGCCGACCAAAACAATCAAAACGACTGCCACTGCCAACAAGAAAATCCCCCACTTATGCTGCTTCAATGACTTATTCGTACCAGAACGATGGTTGCCTACCCTCTTCTGGCCAGCATCATCCGGCTGACTTGGCTTTTGTTGACGACGGCGATCAAATTGCCCCGGCTCCTGTTGGATTGGCTCAGCCTGCTGCATTACTTGGACGGGCTGGGTTGGCTGATTTTCAGGCATTGGTTGCTGGTTGGTCACTTTTGGATCCACCGGATTTTCAGCCAAATTCTTTTGTTGCTTGACTTCTTCAACTGTTGGTCGACGATGATTGGTGCCTTCAAAATCACGAATCCAAGCCTTCAGGTCAGCCTCATTTGGTAAATCAGTCTTGGGCAAGGTGAAGCCATTTTGCTTCGCCTGCTTAAACTCCTCTAAACTAGGTTCACGACCATTTTTGTCTTTAAAGGCATTGCGCCATTCACTTTGTCCCATGCATATCGCCTCTCATTCCCATCAATATGCATTGCTAATAGCACTGGCAATAGTTGAGAACAATGACTGAAACATCGGACTAGCAATCACGTCATAAGCGATAACCAAAATAGCAGCAGTCACAACAAATTGCAATACCTGCCACCAGATTAAGTCGATTTTTGCATTATCTTCCTGGTGCTTTTGCACGAAATAGTATGCTGAATACTGATTAACAGCAATAGCCAAAACAAAAATTCCTAACACAGCAGCAAGAGTTGTTATTACGCTATTCAAAAAAAAGGGCATGTTTGAAATGACCTGAATTGAAGGTACTGAAGTAATAAATGAATAAACAAAACTAGCAGCAGCAAACAAGCTAGCAGTTGGGAACCATAGGAGGTATTGGTTCAACAAAACTTTAAAGTTAACCTTATTGCGGGTTACAATGGCCAATCCAGCTAAAGCGGCCAAAAAAACGATAATGAAAATAATCAAAAAATCAAAGAACACCGTTGGAAGAATTTGACCGCCAATGCCGCTAACCTTGCTAGCAACTGATGAACCAAATGAATTTGAGTTTCTCATGTAGTTTGCGAAAGTATCCACGGAACGACGGAAGATATTCCAAAAAACACCAGCTGACAAAACAACCGTGATGGCAAAACCAAGCCACAAAAAGGCAGTCTGTGGTTTTTCATCATTTAAATGTTTCGTTGGGTGCATGGCACGTTCCCAATACCAGCCAAAGAAGTTATTTGACTGATTTTTAAAATTATTCAAAGCGGGGTTCGGTTGTTCTTCATTGTTAACAGCTTGATCAAAATCATCACTTTCGTTGCTAACTAGAGCCTGTTGTGATTGCTGTGCTTGCTCGCGTACCGACTGCTCGGCCAGTCGCTTCAAATCCTCATCTTGAAATTCACCTTTTTGAAAGGCAGCCACAATTTCATTTTCGTTGGGACGCCGATCATTGATCAACTGAAAATACTCTTCCCACTCTGTTCTACTTGTCATGATATCTCCCGTATTATATAAATTACGTCACTCTAATAATGTTTTCATAATAACAAAGAAGAGTCCGTTTATCCAGAATCCGACTAGAAAAAAGTAGCTTTAAATCGCCCTTGTGTTTATAAAAAATCGTTCTTAATAATTAGGCTGATTTTCCAGACAGTCATTAATCCTCGGCACCTTTTTCATTATCATCGTAAGGAAATAAAATTAACTTAGAATTTTTTCTAAACATACAGGCCAATTTTTCCTGTAAAAGTATATAAAAAATAAGCAGCTTATTACCGACTAAAATTCGATAATAAACTGCCTATTTATGCAACGACGTCTACGTCTTTTATCACATCAGTCTAACGGCTTTTTCCGATCCTCTGGTCGGCCCAACGCCCCGTACTGCAAAAATAATTGGAGGCCCTCAATCTTTTGCTTACTCAAATTTTCTTCCATCTTACCAAGGTAAGTAAAGACCCACGAAGCGACCATCAACATCACATCGTCACTAGCAGGCGTATTGATTTCGCCACTTGCTCGACCCTTTTTAATCAAAGTCGATATCAAAGACATTTGGGTATTATATAAGTAATCGTAAACAATCTTGGAATGCTTAATGACTCGCTGAAATTCATAAAAAATATTCTCGCCCAAAAGCCGTTCACACTCTTTCTTCTCCTTTTTAAAGGCATTAATAATTTTGGCAAAGGTTGCATCTGACCCGTCTGCCATCGCAATAATCGGCTTAAATCGGGTTTTATAAAAGTCCAAAACGACTTGCTCGGTTAGCTCCTCTTTTGTCGGAAAATACTTATACATAGTGACGATTGAAATATCTGCTTTTGAGCTAACATCTTTCATACTGGTAGCTCGAATACCCTGGTGCGTCATCAAGTCTGTGGCGGCAGCTAAGATTTTCTGCCGGTTTAATTGTTTTAATTCTTCTCTTTTCACAGGGGTTTGTCTCCTTAGTCGATAATTTATTTTATTATAGGTTGACTTTATTTTCAATAAAAGGTTTAATATAGCTTAACAATATTAAAGTTTATTGTGAAAGGACACGTATGGCATATTTAGAATTAAAGAACATTAGGAAATCCTATTTCCTCGGAAAGGAAGAATTTCCGGTCTTAAAAGGCATCGATTTAAACTTCGACCTTGGTGACTTCGTTTCCATCCTGGGTGAATCAGGTGGTGGTAAGTCAACATTGATGAACATCATTGGTGGACTAGATCGTAATTTCTCTGGTGAAGTTTTGGTCAAGGGCAAGTTGCTCGACCACAAGCAAGAAAAGGAATTGGATCGTTACCGTCGAGAAACGATTGGCTACATTTACCAGTCCTATAACCTGGTTTCACACCTGTCCGTCTTAGACAACGTCTTAGTTTCATTAGACATGACGACGTTAAACAAGAAGGAACGTGAAGACCGAGCTAAAGAACTCTTGCAAAAGGTTGGCCTAGAAAAGCAAATCAAAAAGTATCCAAATCAGCTGTCTGGTGGACAGAAGCAACGAGTGGCTATCGCCCGTGCCTTGGCCTCTGATCCTAAAGTCATCATTGCCGATGAACCAACTGGTGCCTTGGATGCTGAAAATACGCTCGAAGTATTGGAATTATTAAACGACATCGCCAAAGAAGGTCGTTTGGTTATTACCGTTACCCACTCACAGGCCGTTGCCGATGCCGGTACGCGAATTGTCCGTTTGGCTGATGGTCAAATCGAATCTGACGAGCGTCTCAAGCCCGCCTTTGAAACGGCCGATAAAGAAATGCTCGGTTCCCGCCCATTGCCTTTGATGGCCAGTGTGCGAACAGCCGCTAAGCACTTTAAGTACAATATCAAGCACAACTCATTGATTATCTTGGGAACTGCCATCGGTTTGTTTGCCGTGGTCTTATTCTCAGGACTTGGAAATGGAATTTCCGGCTATATTGGTGATCAGATTGCCAAGGTAGCCAACCCACAGTCAGTCACCGTTTCTCGTTATAATAAAGAAACTGACGGCGAGTCAAACGCTGCCGCTCTTCTTGGTGGTGGTAGCAAGGAAGCCTTTACTGCTGACCAAATCAAGCAAATCAAAGACACTTCCCACGTGTCAAAGGTTGAAAACTCTTATAGTGCTACCAACGTCAATACGACTTATAATGGTAAATCAGCAACCGTTACCTCATTGACGAACTGGACTTCAGAAGACACGACCGACTCAATCAAGGCCGGTAACGCGCCAAAGACTAATGAAGTTCTCTTGGATGAGACAACCGTGACAAAGCGTCTTGGCTTCAGCAACTACAAGGATGCTATTGGCAAGGAAGTCACGATGACTTACCAAGTCCAAAATGGACAGTCAGCTACTCCTGTGACATTCACTGCTAAGATTTCTGGTGTAACAAAGGCAAACAGCCAAGGTATCCCACAAGGATTTACCAGCACAAAGACCATGCAAGCTGCTATGGAAAAGTCTGGCTTATCAACTGCCCCAACTTCATTGAACTTGAAGGTTGATGATATGGACAACGTCAAGGCAACCACGAAGAAGATTGACAAAATCAAGGATGGTTCTTCTAACCGCCTTTACAAGACTTCTTCGGTTATGAGCATCATCGACCAAGCTCAGACTTACGTCAACTTGGCAACTAACGTTTTGGCAACCATCGCCGGTATCTCATTGATTGTTTCAGCATTGATGATTATCGTGACGATGTACATGTCAGTTTCAGCCCGGACCAAGGAAATCGGAATTCTCCGTGCCATCGGTGAATCAAAGGGTGACATCCAATGGTTGTTCATCACTGAATCATTGATCACTGGTCTGATTTCAGCAGTCTTTGCAACTGGTTTGGCATTCCTGGCCGAAGTTGGTGTCAACGCTGCTTTGAAGGGTACTGCCGACTACGCCTTCGTTCAAATTACTGCCGGCAACGTGACAACTGCGTTCGTCTTAGCAATCTTGATTTCATTGTTGGCCGCTATGCTGCCAGCCCGTCGAGCTTCTAAGTTGAACCCAATCGATGCATTGTCAGCTGACTAAATTGAATGGATAAATAAATAATATGAACCTCAGAATTAAAGCAAAATTCTGGGGTTTTTATTATGGGTAAATTTAAGGCTACAACCCTAGACTAGTTTTATATTTTTTATCGATGTTTCTTAATATGAATGACAAATCAGCTAAATCATAATGACGGAATCTATTCGACCCATTAATTGATTTTCGATGTCAAAAAGCATAAAATGACATCGAAAGGAGAAAGTGACATTGAAAAATTTTGATTATCAAACACTCAATCACCTTGTTATTTCTCCAGAAATGATTAACAAAATGAATCAGATTTTTGAATTACGTGGTAAATTCACTGGTTTAAACAAAGTAAAAACACCCATTTTAGATCGTTTAGTCGAAGTTGCAAAAATTCAAAGTACAGATTCTTCGAATCGAATCGAAGGCATCTATACCAGTGATACCCGGCTGAAGCAATTAGTTGAAAAGAAAACCTCACCGCATAACCGAAGCGAGGCTGAAATTTCTGGGTACAGGGATGTTTTAGAACTTATCCATGAAAGTTACCCTTACATTCCGGTTTCTGGGAATACGATTTTAACCCTACACAAACGCTTGCTTAGCTTTACAGAAAGTACTTGGGGCGGTCATTTCAAAGACATCAATAATCAAATCATCACGCAATACGCTGATGGTTCAACAAAAGTCAGGTTTACTCCGCCTGCAGCTCACATGACCCCCACACTGATTGAAGAGCTCTGTACTGACTACAATGAAGCACAACAACTAAATAAATTCCCCACGATTCTCCTTTGCGGTGCCTTTATTTTTGATTTTGTTTCGATTCACCCCTTTAGAGATGGCAATGGACGCATGTCGCGCTTATTAATGCTGTTAACCCTGTATCAATCAAAATTTGATGTGGGCAAATATATCAGTATTGAAGCACTAATTGAAAAAACAAAGGCTGATTACTACGAGTCTTTAGAAAATAGTTCTACAGGCTGGCATGAAAATACTAACGATTATGCGCCGTTTCTCAATTACTTTTTAAGCGTCGTACTGCAAGCATACCGTGAATTAAACGAGCGAATTACTCTTTCAGAACAAGATAAACTCCCTGCAGAAGAGCTCATTCTACAAACATTGCAGGATCAATTAAAGCCCCTGTCCAAATCCGAACTGATTTCACTTATTCCGACGTACAGTAAAAAGACGATTGAAAGAGCCTTACTGGAATTGAGAGAAGCAAATAAAATTCAGATGACTGGTGCCGGACGTTCAACAAAATATATTCTGCTTGGGTAAAAATAATCGTCGCATCCTACCACTGTACAATCATAACGAGAAAAAAACGTGCAGGGGCACGCCCGATATTAGCCGATTGCTAAACAAAGCAAAATTTATTTTTTATCATCCAAAAGGGACCTACACAGTTTTGTGTAGGTCCCTTTTTAAATAAGCTTATAGACTCTGAATAACTAATTAAAAAAATTATTGAATCTGGAAGTTATAAGTATCGAGCATCTTTTTACCGCCAGCTTTATTAGCAAAGTCAAGAATTGTACTAATAGGAAGCAGGGCATCGTTTTCAAATTCTTTTTTCGTCTTACTCATATCATTTTGATCGGGACTTTCAGTCCAAAACGCAAAAGTACTTGGATGCACCATGACACCATTTTCGTAGTGGGCACCTTCATAATGGAAGCGTGCTGCTCCGACACCGCCTGCCTGAGAGAGTGCAACCGTATATTCTGACGCACCATCAAAACGGCAAATAAATGTAGCACCCTTATTATTTTTCAATACATTCTGATAGCTTTGCCAAAGACCGTTAGATTGCGAATTCATAATGCCATAATAAACTGCTGCTTTTAGCGTGTAATTATCATCTGCTTCCGTCACATCATTACTTGAACCAGAAGCCGAAGATGATGCCGTTGAATTAGAGTTCGTATTTCCACTCATTTCATCACTAATATTGATGCCTTTAGCATAATTATCAAGCTGTGACCGATCATAATGTCGGTTAACGTAGTCCAACACATCACTCAGTTGAACGTCTTTAAAGTGTTGTGTTGAACCATCTAAATGAGCAGCATAGAACTCAACGGTATCATGATTTTGACCACTGAGTTCGTAATAACCCACCTGATGAATATCATTCATTAAATCAGTTGTATATTTGTATTGAACATTTTTGTCACTACCATTTGTTACATGTAGTGTTGCTGTTTTATTCGTTAATCCAGCCTTTACCGGTGCCCAATAGGTCGTATCGTGCATATTATCGGCACCATAGAGACCAATGACGGCTGCTGACATCCTAGCGTTTTTCTGTGTTTCCGAAACGGTGATATCCGCTTTTTTGGTTTTAACAACTTGACTGCTACTATTGCTGTCACTTGCCACTTTTTTATTAGTAGCGAATTTTCCAGAAAAGAACAGCACACTCAGCACTAAAATAATCAAAATGATGAGCGTAATCACAATCGTTTTTAATTGAATTTTTTTATGTTTCATCTTTACTTTCCCACTGAAAGAAGCCCCCTAGAGGGGGCTTCTCAATGCACTATTTTAGAAGTTATTCTTAATGGCGACGCTTTGAAGCATAAGCAACACCGAAGAAAGTAGCAATAGAAGCTGCTAACGTTACGGCAATTGCCCCGTTGCTAGTAGTAGCCTTAACACCAGTTGCTGGCAAAGCAGTACCATTCTTAGCAACCCGTGACAACGTTGATGGTGCCACATCGGCACTAATTGACGTAGCTTGCGCAGTATTACCAGTAGCTGCAGTATCCACTGCAACTGCCGCACCATTTGTACCGTTAGCAACGGCAACATTAGTGTTTTGAGTGTTATTTGTGTTTTCGATTGCTGCAATTTGACCCAACAATGCCTTCTTGTGGTTCAAATCATCAGTATCAGTAGCTAATTGCTTTTGTGCATCAGCCAAAGTGGCCTTCAAAGCAACCAATTCATCTTGACCTGCTGCAACTGTCTTCTGTGCATCAGCAACTTGAGCTTGCAAGTTAGCTGAAACCGCTGAGTCGTCAGCCAATTGCTTTTGCAAATCAGCCAACTTGTTAACGGCATCTTGGTGTGCCTGTGTTGCAGTTGCCAAAGCTTGTTCTGCAGCGGCATAAGCTGGATTATCAACTTGAACTGGTTGACCGTCTGCCTTTGCTGCAGCCTGCAACTTATTGTAGGCGTCAGTTGCTGCTGCTGCTGCGTTGTATGCAGCAGTATAAGCGGCATTCGCATCGTTCATTGCCTTATTGGCATTGTCCAACTCTGCTTGTTGGTCAGCAGTCAACGTGGTGTTAGCAGGAATAGCTGCCAACTTGTTTTGCAAATCAGTTAACTTACTTTGTTCAGTGCCCAAAGTTGTCTTGGCAGCTGCCAAGTTAGCATTGGCAGTATCAAGAGTTTCCTTAGTTGAGGCAACCTTTGATTGATCAACCGTTGTAGTTCCAGCTGCATTTGAAGCATCATATGCTGACTGAGCAGTATTCACTTGGTTCTGCAAATCAGAAACTTTGTTGTTTGTTGCATCAAGCGTTGACTGAGCACTATCCTTAGCAGTTTGAGCTGCGTTGACTTGGTTTTGCAAAGTAGCATAGGCAGGATTGTCAACCATAGTTGGCGTCGTAGGATCATCAGTAAATGTTCCACTTGGTGTTCCATTTACATTGCCTTGAGCACCAATTGATGAATCAATAACCAAATTGAACACTTGTTTTGCAGGGTCGTAGAACTGAACTGCAGCATATGTCAACTTTGAATTATAAGCCAACAACATATCACGATGACCAAAGTGTGAATCAGAATCATCATTAATCATTCCATCCAATTGATAATCAAAAATTACCTTAGCTTGCGCCATCGTTGTAGCACGTCCTGAGCCGTCACTGAAGCTTGATACTTGTCCAAGCGATTCTGAAGCATAATTTCCAGCACCAGGCGTATTTGCAAAGTGAGCTGTAGTAGATGATGCTTCGTGGTGCATGTCCAACACTGATGCATCAGTACTACGAGCATTAACTGCGTTAAGCGCGTTTTGATTTGGTGCAAGTGTAGAATAATCGAATCCAGAAGCTTCACGATACTTCTGAATTTGTTGCAATGCATAATTATTGAATTCCCGCAATTGGTCATCAGTCATACGGTCGCCAGTGATTTTATCTGAATCACTTGCAGCGGCATTCCAAGCATTATACAATGCCGTAGTAGCATCTTGACCTGTTGGGTCAGAAGCATACTTTGAAAAATCAATCGCAGTACCAGAAATATAAATTTGTTTGTTGTGGTCTGAAGCAGCTGCAATTCCAGTTGTTGTTCCAACTTGATTTGCAGCCGTATTGTACTGAGCGGGTGTACCAGTTGAAGTTGATGTGGTTGATGATCCTGAAGCAATTTGCTTTGGCGTGTTGCTCAACTGATTTTGCAAGTTAGTCAAATTAGTAATTGCTGTTTGCAAAGCTTGTTGTTGTGTTGCTAAATCACCACTCTTCAATGATGCCAACTGTGACTTCAAATTGTTCAAGGTATTCAACTGTTGAGCAATAGTCGCTTGCTTTGATGAGTCAGTTGTTCCAGTTTGAGCAGCTTGGTAAGCAGCGTTGGCTTCATCCACAGCTGTTTGGGCTTGTTGAACAGCAGTTTGTGCGTTCGTAACAACGCCTTCTTGTGCGTTAACTGCTTGCTGGGCTGAGGCGCGTTCCATATCATGGTTGCCAGCATCAGCTTGCTTTTGCAAATCAGCTGCGTGTGCTTGCGCATTTTGCATATTCGTCTTGGCTGTATCACTCGTTGCTTGGGCATCTTGTGAAGCCTTGGCAGCATCATCCAATTGTTGTTGGGTTGGCTTTGCTACTGTTTGTTCAACAGTCTTTGGTGTGTTGTTAACAGTTGTTTGAGCAGCATCAGCAGTTGCCTTTGTTGAATCAACAGTCTTTTGTTGATTATCAACAGCTGTTTGGTCATCAGCAACCTTTTGCTTAGCAGCGTTCGCATCATCAACCGTCTTTTGTGCTGTGGTCACAGCGTCTTGCTTATTGTTGACGTTTGATTGCGCTTGGTTCACGTTTGTTTGGTCGTTGTCCACCACTTTTTGTTGGGCATCAACAGCTGCTTGCGCTTGATCCTTCGTTTGAGTAGTCGTAGTTGTTTGACCGGTCGTTGTGCTAGCCGCCTGTTGGTTTGTATCATCGGCATGAGCTGTTGTGCTTGTCGCAGCAACCCCAGTCAAAGCAGCAGTAGCGGCAGCAAGTCCAAAGGCCTTCGTCGTGTTTTTACTCATCTCAATCCTCTCCCGAAAAATATCGAATAATTTTTTGTTACTCTAGCGAAACATAAAAAACAATTCGGATTCTTCTCTCAAAAACATTTTTTAACTTTACATAATCATCATTATCATAAGTAGTTACTCTAAATCACGAATGATTAGCTTCTTTTTATGACAATATTGATTAAACAATCTCATTATACGATAACAAATGTAATTTTGCACTAAAAAAGACTCCTTTTTGTATTAAAAGAGTCTTTTTATTACTAAAATAAATAATTTTGTCTGCATTTAGTAACTTAAAATAGAATGAATTTAATTTTTGTTTAACTTTTTAGTTTCTTTACTAGCTGCTTTAAATTCGCCTAAACGATATGTCCGAACAACGATAATATCACGATCACCTAATTTTTCCCATTCGACCTTTTCTTGATTTTCATTAAAATGTATGTGAAGAGTATTCAACACTGTTTTAATATTATCATTACCAAAATTTTCATATTGATTAGTCACTTTCAAATAACGAATATAATATAAAACTGGATTTGACGCAGTCCACTTCTCTAATCCAGGAAGCTTTATCTTTTCACCATTAGTGTAATTATCCGTTATACCAGCTAAATATAAACGATTTTCATGTTTTCGAACGTCGAATTCAATTCGGTTATTTGATTGATCAACATTAATACGATGCTCGCTAAGATTATAAGCACCAACAATAGTTTTATTACTAGTTGAGACACCAATTAAATATTTTGCCTTCTCAGCATTAGCTTTTTTTAAGACCCACGCCTTTAAAATCAAATCATCATAAACATTAATATAATTTTGTAACCTTGTTCGGTCTTCTTCTGAAAATTCTTTCAGTTTATTAATATCTGCCTCATTAACAATATTGTCTAAAGCATCTTCAAAGTAATGATGCGAATCCTTAACAGTTTGAATAACTTCTTTGTATTCGTCTTTAGATAAAATAGTCTGTAATTCACGTGCAAAGTAATCATTATAATCAATGACTGCACGTCCTTTTTGATAAGTGTCATCTTCGGTTGTAGGGACCAAATCACCACGCTTATTGTCAGAAATTGTAATAGCTAATAGAATTTCGGATAAATTTTCTACTAGTTTTTCTTTGTTTTCTTGACTAATATTTTTATCCTTCACGAGTTGAAAACTAGAAAATTTAGGCATAATTTCTTTATCAATTTCATCTTGATATTGAAAGTAATCTTCGTGAGCACTGTTCTTTTGATTAATTCTTGACTGAATATAAAAAGAACTTAATGCAGCGATAATTGTGATAACTATAGGTGTCCCTGTCCAATAGTTTGTCCAAAATCCTTCTTTATGAGGATTAATGAAAAAGATGATACTTACTATGCCAAAGATAATAAAAATAACGATTGAAGCAAATAATAATGTATTTTCATAATTAAATTTACTAAGAACATGTTCTCTAAACCACGAGAGTTTAACATGATCAAATTGTTTCTTATCAGCGTCGTTATGTTGTCCTGAATTTGTATTACTTGATGAATCAGATTCCACTTTTCCATTGTTGTTTTCTACCATTTTTTTCTCCCAACATTTGTATTTGATTTCTTATGCTATTTTTTGCTTATGATAATGATGATTACGTAAACTAGAAATAATTACTGTAAGCCTTCCTATCAATATTTTTATTTTTCAAAAGCAAAAGTTCCTCTTCTCCCCCCTACAAGACGATTATAACAATTTAGTAATATTTGTAAACAAAAGCATCTCGCACTGATTAGTGTAAGATGCTTTTGCTATACTCTAAAACTATTGATTAAACGAATGTCTATGTTCCCATTGCCTCAGTGTGATTAAAGTCTTGGTCAGTAATCCCATCAAGATATCTCACAGACGTCGCATACTCACTTCCCTGTTTATATCATCAGAACATCAGTGTTACGGGTGTACTCAAAAGATTTAATTTTGCCGTCTTTTACCAACACCAGTTATTACTTAAAATGAACGACAAAAAAGCACCAACCGCAATCGGTTGGTGCTTTTCCATGTTCTCGTAAAACGATAATGTAAAGATTAACGCTTTGAGAATTGTGAAGCCTTACGGGCCTTCTTCAAACCTGGCTTCTTACGTTCCTTCATACGAGCATCACGGGTCAAAAGACCAGCTTGCTTCAATGCAGGACGGAAGTCTGGGTCAACAACGAGCAAGGCACGGGCGATACCGTGACGAGTGGCTCCGGCTTGACCAGAGAAACCACCACCATTAACGTTAACCAAAACGTCATAGTTACCCAATGTATCTGTAGCGTTGAATGGTTGCAAAACAACTTCACGCAAGTTAGGGAAAGGAATGTAGTCTTCGATTGACTTGCCATTCATAGTGATGGCACCGTTACCAGGAACCAAACGGACCCGAGCAACTGAGTTCTTACGACGACCAGTTCCGGCATATTGTACTGCTGCAGTCATATTATCGGCACTCCTTTCTTAGACCAACTTGTTGATGTCAAGTACTTCAGGCTTCTGGGCAGCATGGTTGTGGTCTGCTCCAGCGTATACGTGCAAGTTCAAGCCTTGCTTACGTCCCAAAGATGTCTTAGGCAACATACCCTTGATTGACAATTCCAACAACTTTTCTGGATCATATTGACGGTAGTTACCGGCAGTACGTTCCTTCAATCCACCTGGGTGGTTTGAGTGATGGTAGTAAATCTTGTCAGTTGCCTTCTTACCAGTCAACTTTACTTCACCAGCATTGATGATGATGACGTTGTCACCCATATCAACGTTAGGTGTGAAAGTTGGCTTGTTCTTACCGCGCAAAATAGAAGCAACTACTGTTGACAAACGTCCCAAAACGACGTCCTTGGCATCAATAATGTACCACTTCTTTTCGATTTCGCTAGGCTTTGCTAAAAATGTTGTACGCATGGCGCGCTCCTTTGATTAGTTGTTTACATGTCAGGTCGTTCCTTACCTAACTTTTACAATAAGTTTCCGGGGCTTATCGTGAGGTAAACAATACCAACAACTATTATATCCATTAAGGCCGGCACTGTCAATTATTTTCCCGATTTTCTTGCTGATTTTCCATCAAAAAAATCAGTTCTATTCAAGCTCATTTGCTTCAGAAAAGAGCCCAAAAAATTCTAATGTTCAACGTTATGTTACAAAGTATTTAATTTAATGTGACAAATAAGTCACCGTCGTGTTATAGTACCTTTATAGGAGGAATCCGTATGCTACATCTTAGAGATATATGGAAAACAAAACCCTTCTGGATTTTTATCGCCTTAATGAGCTTAATCGTCCTCGGTGGTAACACCGCCATTGCTTCAGTTGGGCCTAACCCCTTACAGCAGCAACAGCAAGCCCCCACCAAGGTCGCTCAACCAAGCACACCGATTACAAATACCAGTGCTAAGCACATCCTGATGAAGCAGGTAGATATCGCAAAAAATCATGCTGAGTAATGTGGGTGTGCATTGGTTTACTTCTGCTATCGACAAAATTCAGATTCAATAATTAAGAACACTGGCTACCCGAATGCTGCCCAGTTTGCTAACAAAGACAAATTGGAGTCCCATACTCTTCTCCCCGTCATCCCCATTAGCAAACCGTCGGCCTAGCCACGACCCTACTTCTCCTCATTAAACTTTTCAG
Organism: Fructobacillus tropaeoli; assembly: GCF_016860625.1. Classification (NCBI taxonomy): domain Bacteria; kingdom Bacillati; phylum Bacillota; class Bacilli; order Lactobacillales; family Lactobacillaceae; genus Fructobacillus; species Fructobacillus tropaeoli. Next base: position 40,601 of record NZ_BOJU01000004.1, on the reverse strand, counting down.
TTCACTGGCAGCACTGATAAAAAGGAGCCCCAACCGTGATTCATCGGTTGGGGCTTTTTGTTGTTTCAATTTAAAGGTAAAAAAGATTACGATTAATCGCCTGGCCTTCGCTACTAACACCGTTACTGCTTGGCTGCAGGCTATCGCCCGCTAATTAAGCAAAAGTTACCACTTCAGTACCGGCATAGGCGGCTAAACGAGCAGACCTAAAGGTTAATTCCAACAACACTTCTTCTTCAGGGTGTGGGTGGTTCTTCAAGAAAACAGGGTTGGTAAAGTAAGATTGCACATCCTGCCAAGTCTTCTTGGAACGCACCATCGTCACCTGGTTGGATTCGATTCGGGCACCGTTTTCATTCAAAGGCGTCATGATAGCCACCTTGGCATTTTGGTCCAAATCGGCAATCTTCGCCGTATCTGGTTGTGAAACCAGGTACCAAACATTGGGGCGGTCCGGATCAGCCGCAAAGCCCATAATCCGCAGGCTTGGTTGATCATCCTTGGCCGTTGCCACAAAAATCAGTCCCCGAGCAGCCTGAATATATTCCTCAAATAATGTCATGTTAACCTCCGTGTGTCGACTACCATCACCTAATCAACCTGCAAAAGCGCAAGCTGATTTTTTAAAGCGAAAAATTATCCTAACTCACAAACTATTATACGCTACTTCATCCAAATATAAACCGGCTGCGGGCGCTGTGTAGCGCGCCTGCTCACGGTCCTTGGCAGCAATCAAAGCAGGAATGGCATCAACCGGCCGGCGGCCCGTGCCGATTTCCAGCAAAACGCCAACCATAATGCGAATCTGGTTATACAAGAAGGCGTTGCCCTCGAAGGTAAAGACCAGTTCGTGCTCGTCTTCTTTGACCTCAATTTCGGCCTTCGTGATGGTCCGCACGGTTGTCGCCGTCTGATTGCCTGAAGCAGCAAAGGTGGCAAAATCGTGTTCGCCAATCAAATCAGGCATGGCCTGCTCAATCCGTTTCGGGTCCAAATGCCAGTGGAAGTGACCGGTATACCGGCGCTTAAAGGGATCCACATAGTCTTGGGTCGAAACCCGGTAGTAATAACGCTTCTGATGGGAAGCAAAGCGGGCATGGAAGTCGTCTGAGACCTGGTCTACCTGCTTAATCAAAATGTCCCTGGGCAAAATGGTGTTTAGCCCCTTGCGGACGCCCTCACCCGGAATATTAAAAGGCAGGTCGAAGTGAACGACCTGACCATTGGCGTGAACACCAGTATCGGTCCGTGAGGCCCCGACAACCTTAATTCGTTCAGCAGGATTCTTGCCCATCTGGTTGACGGCCTTGATTAATTCCCCCTGAACTGTGCGGTGGCGTTCCACCCCATTTTTACTTTGTACTTGAAAGCCTAAAAAATCAGACCCGTCGTAAGCGACAATCGCACGATAACGCGGCATCGGCGGCTCCCTTCCTGCTAATGTTGTTTAATTGATCCATAGTAATCCGATAAAAAGAAGGACAAACAGTCCAGTACCCAAAGCAGCCACTAAGTCTTGCTTGCTAAAGGATAAGACCCGGTACCGTGTCCGGTTATCCGCAGATTCAAAACCACGAACTTCCATGGCATTGGCTAAGTCCAGTGCCCGTTGCAAGGCCCCAATAAAGAGCGGAATCAACAAGGGCAAAACGGCCTTCGACCGCTTGATAAGTGATCCAGTAGACAGTGACATCCCCCGCGACTTTTGTGCCTTCATCACCTTATCCGTTTCCAGCATCAGCAATGGCACAAAACGCAAGGCAATCGAAAGCATCAAGGCCAGTTCAGCAACTGGTACCTTAATCGCCTTCAAGGGCTTTAAGAGCGACTCGATGGCACTGGCAATGGCCGTTGGCGGTGTTGTCAGCGTTAGGGCCGTTGACATCAGGACAATCAGCACAAAGCGCAAAACTACATAGAGGGCGTTAATCAAGCCCGGCAACGTAATTTTTAAGAACTGCCAGTGGAACAAGACGGGCGTGCCACCAGTAAAGAAGAGCTGAAGGCAGACGGTAAAGATAATGAGCCACATCACGGGCTTAATCCCCCGCCAATAAAGCCCCAGGCTTTGACCCGTTAAGACCAGCGTTAGGGCCAAAAACAAAGTGGCAAGGGCATAGGCCGGCCAGGTATTGGCAAAAATTAAGAGAAAGACATAGACTACCGTGACCAAAATTTTGGTTCTGGGATCAACCCGGTAAAGCCAGGCTTTGCCAGGAATAAATTGACCAATCACGAGGTTATTCATCTCGGTCACCTCCCGTCAAAGAATTTGGCACGGTCACCCGGTCCCAATTGACCTGGACCTTAATTTGCTCGGCCAAGTCCGCCACTGATTTTGGCAAATGGTCAAAATGATAACCATGGTCTTCGAGGTCCTTGGCGAAAGCCACTGGCTCCGGCAAGTCTAAGGCGTGGTCCAAGAACCATTGTCGGTCACGCAAAAAAAGCTGGTCGGGGGCTTCGATGGCCGCCACGCGGCCGTCTTGCATCACGACCACTTGGTCTGCGAGCGCTAGCACCTGGTCCATCTGGTGAGAAATCAGGACCACCGTCTTCTGGGCAGCCTTTAACTCCTGCAGCAAATCCAAAAGTTCCTCTTGGCCCTTGGGGTCGAGACCGGCAGCTGGCTCATCAAAAACCATGGCCTGTGGGTCCATCGCTAAGACACCTGCCAGTGCCACCCGGCGCATTTGTCCACCCGAAAGGTCAAAGGGCGAGTGCTGCCAAAATTCTTCCTTCAGGCCAACCTGGATTAATGCTTTTTTCGCGAGAGCTTCCGCCTCCTCGTCATTCTTGCCAAAGTTCTTAGGACCGTACATGACATCCTCTAAAACTGTGCTGGCGAAGAGCTGATTTTCCGGAAATTGGAAAACCATTCCCACTTGCGCGCGGACTGGTCCCAACGCCTTTTCCTTGGTCTTGCTGGTGACAACTTGGTCGCCAACCACGACTTGTCCACCGCTTGGCAACAAGAGCGCATTCAGGTGTTGAACCAAGGTTGACTTGCCCGAACCAGTTTGGCCGACAATGGCGGTAATCTGACCGGGTTCAACCGTTAAATTGATATCGTCGAGAATCTGCTTTACATTTTTCCCGGCGCCATAATGAAAGCTTAATCCTTCAATGTTGATAGCCATGCTGCCAACTCCTGCTTCGTTAAATACTGGTTAGGTGCCTTTGGCAGGGCTTGAGCTAGTTGAGACTCAAACGGTTGGTCTAAACCAAGCTCTTTGAGTGCCTGCCCCTGGACAAAGAGGTCCTGTGGTCGTTCGTCAAAGGCTAACTGACCGTCATTGATGACGACCACGCGGTCTGCCAAGGCGGCCTCCGCCATATCGTGAGTGATGACGATGAGGGTTAATTGGTCCTGATACTGATTTTTCAGGTCCTTTAAAGTCTGCAAAACAGCACTCTTCCCGGCTGGGTCGAGCATGGCTGTTGCTTCATCTAAAATAATCACTTTGGGCTTCAGGGCCAAGACGGATGCCAAAGCGACTCGCTGCTTCTGGCCACCCGAGAGCGTGTGTGGTTCCCGGTCGGCAAAATCAGCCATCCCCACCTGCTTCAGGGCTGCCTCAATCATCTTCGGCATTTCCTCAGACGGTACCTGGCGGTTTTCCAGGCCAAAGGCAACATCATCGGCGACGGTAGCGCCGACAAACTGGTTATCTGGGTTTTGAAAAACCATCCCCACCTGGGCACGGGCTTCTGCCAGTGTCTCAACGGTCAGTTGCTGACCAAAGATACTAATCGTACCACTGTTGGCTTCTAAGAGGCCCAGGATTAGCTTGGCGAGCGTCGATTTCCCCGATCCGTTATGGCCGACAATCGACAGCCACTGGCCCTCTTGGACTTCGAGGTCAAAATCATGAAAGAGTGGGTCCTGGTCTGGGTACCCATAAGTCAAATTGTTAATTGTAATTGCGTTTGTCATTATCAAACATTTTACCATATTTGTAGGCTAAGGGCCGGTCGCGGTGCCTTGCTTGGCAACAAGTTTGAAATGAACCAATTTTTGTTTGACTGAGATAGTTGACGAGCGCTACTAAAAAAGCCGACCATTCTGGTCGACTTGTTATTCAATCCTTAGGCGGCAGCCCTTAAGCTTTTCGTGAAGCGCGGAGTTCATTTTGTTTGCGCCTTTTTCAAGGCGGCGTTGATTCGGTCAACCTGCGTCTGCTGGTCAACCTTGATAATCAACCAGATCACCAAGTAGGCGGTCACAAAAATCAACCAAAAGTTCAGGTTTAAGATACCATGAAAGACACCCGTCAACCGGTCAGTAAGGACGACCAAGGCAAAGGTCCCCAACAGATGAATGATAATGGCCGCCAAATAAGATAGGCGGTCAATGGTAAAAATCAAAGTTAATAGGCCAATCGCAGCACTCATCAGCAAGACGCCAACGATATCCTTTGTTGTGATTTCAATTGTCTGGACAGAAACCAGCAGGGCCAGTAAATAGGTTAACGAACCATATTCCATACCACGAATTATTTTTAAGAATATTTTCTTCATTTTGTCTCCTATAAGCCTAAGTGGGCCATCAGGGCCTTCACATAACGCCGGCTGACTAAAGCTTGATTGCCACCAGCCAATTCCGCCGTCATATTGCCAGAAAAGCTGTTTGACAGCGATTGCAAGTGGTCGAGGTTAATCACGGAGTGCTTGGAAATTTGAACAAAGTTCGCCTGACCCAACCGGTCAACAAAATGTCCTAACCGCTCCTTCGCCAAAACCTGCCGGTTTGTAGTCGTAATCACGAGCTGACCGGCTTCCACATCAATCAAAATCAGGTCGGCGACCTTCAACAAAATAATTTCATCGGCCGTTTTGACCGAGAGAATACCGGATTGGGCGGTCGTTGCCTGTTTGGCAGAAGGCGCCGAGTGGTCACCACTCTCATCCGAGTTTGAATTTGCTGGCTGGGCCGTGGGCTCCTGTGAATCCGCCAACAGGGATTGGTCAGCCATTACGACAGACGATTTTAGCGATGTGTCTGAATTAGCTACTTCTCTCGATTGGTAGCGTCGCAAATAAGCTAACAAGTTGGTCACCTCTTGGGTAGTTTCTACCGCTTCTACCGTGACCTCCACCTGGTCAACTTTCATTTGCTGATTTTTTCGAAAATGAACTTCCACTAAGCTTCTCCAACAAATTTTATTTAGTCTTCGCCCGGCTCCCACCGTCATGCAGAACCTGTGCCAATAATAAGAGACAACCGATTCCTATTAATCCTAACACAACTAGGTTGCTTTCCAGCCCCGTCAACAAGTGGCCCCATTGAGCCCGAATGCCCATTTCTTGGTCAAAGCTCTTAATGACCGTGCTCTGTCCGGCAAAAGAGGATGAAATTGTCTTGTTCATCAGTACCTGACGGAAAAGTGTCGCCACATAGAAGCTCGGGGTCAGCTTCATCAATGTCTGGGCAAAATCAGGCAAGGAGCCGATTGGAATATAACCGCCGACCAAAAAGCCACTGGCAGTCCCGACAATCGTTGCCACCTTTGACAAATTATCGACCGTTTCAATTCGGTTCAGAATCAAGGCATTCATAATCGTTGATAGAACAGCGCTTAACAGCATGACCCAAACGAGGCCCACCAAGCTTTCAACCGTCAAACTCATACCATCAACGATAATAAAGTAAACCGCCATCACTGCAAATACTGCTACCTGCATCAAGAAGCCCACAACCGCTGCACTCAAAAGATAGGCAGCACGACGGACAATTGGCTTGGTGTCCGTCAAGAAGAGGTCCGCACTGACATGGGTCTCCTTGTCCTTCACCAGCTGTGAGAGGGCTGTCAGCGTCGTTGTGACGCCCGTAATGGCCAGAGTTCCACCAATCAACCAAGTATCAAGGAGCTGATTTTTATGGGGAACACCGGTCCAATCCGAACTAATCCCCTTCTTCAGGAAAACAATGTAAAGAATAAAGGAAATCAAAGCGCCCATCAAGGACATCACCACACCACTGCGGTTACGGAAATACAATAATTGGTTTCGTTTCATTAGGGCAAACATTAGCGCACCTCCTGCCCGGTTAAGGCGATAAAGGCATCGTCCATTGTGCCTTGTAAGTATTCAAAATCAGTCACGACGTCTTTATTTTGACTCAGCAAGGCAATCACTTCGCTAGCCGTTAGTCCCTTGATCAGTAACTGGCCCTCGCCTTGGTTGCTCTCAAAGTCATATCCCTGGCTCAACAACCGTTCTGCTCCATCCTTCTGGACCTCCAAGCGCAATTGACTCGGCGCATACTGATGTTTAATTTCCTTTGAGGACCCACTGGCAATCACCTGGCCGTGATCGATGATATAAACTTGATCAGCCTGGTCCGTTTCATCCAAGTAATGCGTCGTCAAAACAATCGTGAGCTGGTCTTTTTTCTGTAAGTCCGCTAACAAGTGCCAAATTGCCCGCCTTGTCTGGATATCCAAGCCGGTCGTCGGTTCATCTAAGAAAAGAATATCCGGCTTGTTCAGCAATGCCCTGGCAATATCAACCCGTCGTTTTTGGCCACCGGATAATGTCCCATAACGTTGATCAGCAAAGGACGTTAGTCCTAAATCGTGGATTAAGATCTCTATTCGATCTGTGGGAACCCCCTTGTACTGGGCAGCCCGAATTGCCAGGTTTTCATGAACAGTTAATTCCCCGTCTAGGACACTGTTCTGAAAGACAACACCAATCTTGGTCTTTTCTGCGTAAACGACTTCTCCACCGGCTGCTTGATCCAAACCCGTCAGCATTCGCATCGTGGTCGATTTACCGGCACCGTTTGGTCCGAGCAGGGCCGTTAAGGAACCCTTTTGTATTGATAAATTTATTTGCTTAACAGCCTCAAAGCTGCCATAGCATTGACTTAAGTTAATCGCTTTTAAAATCATTTGTCTCTCCTCCAACGTCTTTATTCTAACCATATCTTAGTTTGCTGTCTCGCAATCCCCGCTAAGCGGTTTTGTTTTGGCCCCAAGCGGTTAAAAAATCAGTAGTGTTGGCTGATTTCCCATCTGTATTTTGAATATTTTTCGAATTAATTCTAATATATGCCAGTATATTCCACATTACCTGCATTTTTGTAAAAAACCTGTGTATAATAGGTCGAAATAGAGGAAAAAAGGGATCCATGAATGTCCAAAAAAACCATTGCAATCGTCGGAGCAGGATTATCTGGCGTTTACATTGCTAAGCGGTTAGCCCGCAAACTCCGCAGAACTGATCACCAAGTTCTGCTTTTTAATGATGGCAGCGACGCGATGACCTTACAAAGCGTTTTACCACAGATTGCCGTTAATACTGTTCCCATTGAAAGTGCTCGTTACGACCTCTACCAGCTTTTTAAAAACGACAAAAACGTCACCTTTATCAACCAACGAGTTGACGATATCAACTTTAACCATCACCTATTGATGACTAAGAAAAACGATTACCACTATGACTATCTGATTTTAACAACTGGTAGTATCGGTTCTGCCTTTGGTATTCCAGGTGTTGTCGAACACGCCACATTATTTAACTCATTTGATGGGGCATTGGCGGTTCGAGCTGATTTAGAGGAATTTTTGGAACAGCAAAAAACCAATCCTGAGCAAAGCTTAAATATTACAGTTGTTGGTGGTGGCCCAAGCGGGGTCGAACTAATGGCCGAACTAGCAAGCTTTAAAAATCATCACCAAATTGACCCAGAGCGCATTACATTGACCTTGGTTAATGCGAGTCAAGTTCTCTTGCCAGCCTTAACAGAGCCTGAGTTAAGTCAAAAGGCAAAAGATTTTTTGACGAGACGAGGTGTTGAAGTCTTGAATGATACGCGGGTACTGGGGATGACCAAGCATCGACTAACTCTGCTAGACGGACAGCAACTATTAACCGACAAGGTCTACTGGGCAACCGGTTTACAAGTTGAACCAATTTCTAATCGTTGGGGAATTGCCATCAACGATCATGCCAGCTAACCGTCGATAAGCACTTCCGTGTCCTCACCGAAGAAGGTGTGCCACTATCCAATGTGTTTGCGGCTGGTAACATCGCTGCCTTTACTCAAAACAATCAGGAAGGACTACCCCAATTAGCGCTAGCGGCCGAATACGCTGGTAACATCATTATCAACAGACTGATTTACCAATTAGGTTTAGCAAAGGACCATGGTAAGAGCGCCAAGGAGCAAAAGAATCCCGGCTATTTCGTTTCCCTTGGTAAGAACTATGGCCTCTCAAACGCCTATGGTCGCAATGGTTCTGCGGGACTAGTTGCTCGCTGGGCAAAGCATGCCATTAACCTATCCTTTTTCGCTGGAATTGGTTCTGCTTACGGGTTCTTCCGTTACTTCCGCTATGGTCGTCCAAAGCGATAATCATTGGGTGACAGTCAAACTTAACAACACAAAAGGTGCAAAACTTTTCTTTCGAAATGACTTGCACCTTTTTTTAGTTTAAAAACGAAGTTGATAAAAAAAGCTCGAAACCAATTAAGGTTTCGAGCTTTTTGCTTATCGAGCAATTAGTCAACTAACTCCAAGATAACCATTTGTGCAGCGTCGCCACGACGTTGAACAGTCTTTAAGATGCGAGTGTAACCACCATTACGTTCTGCAAAACGTGGTGCCACTTCTTCAAACAACTTTTGCAAAGCAGTTTGTACGCGAATGTTGTCGCCATCTTCCTTGACATCAGCAACTTCGTTACGCACGAACTTAGCGGCCTTACGACGGGCTGCCAAATCAGCGTGCTTACCAAGCGTGATCATCTTGTCAGCTGTCTTGCGAACTTCCTTGGCGCGGGCTTCAGTAGTTTGAATCCGACCATTGATCAACAAGTCAGTAGTCAAGTCACGCAACATTGCCTTACGTTGTGATGAAGTACGGCCTAGCTTACGGTATGACATCGGTTAATCCTCCTTTTTCTAAACTTTTGATGAATATTAATCTTCTTGACGGAAGCCTAAGCCCATTTCGGTCAACTTCTCTTGAATTTCGTCTAATGACTTACGTCCTAAGTTACGGACCTTCATCATGTCGGCTTCTGAGCGATCAGTCAACTCTTCAATCGTGTTGATTCCTGCTCGCTTCAAGCAGTTGTATGAACGAACGGACAAGTCCAAATCTTCGATTGGAGCGGCATCAGCTGCAGTACTTGTAGCCTTTTCCGTTTCAACCATGACTTTAGTCTCTTGGGCAACAGGGGAAATATCCGTGAACAAGTTCAAGTGTTCTGTTAGAATCTTTGAACCAAGACTCAAAGCATCGCTTGGCTTGATTGAACCGTTAGTCCAAACTTCCATGGTCAGCTTATCGTAATCGTCGCGAGAACCAACACGCTTGTTTTCAACGTGGTAGTTAACTCGTTCGATTGGTGTATAAATCGAATCAACCGTTAAAACACCGATTGGCATTTCATCACGTAATTGCTTGTTTTCTTCAGCTGAAGAATAACCCCGACCCTTTACAGCCGTAACGGTCATGTGTAATGACTTTCCAGCTGCCAAAGTTGCAATATGCAAATCTGGGTTCAAGACTTCAATGTCAGCTGATCCTGTCAAATCAGCTGCAGTAACGTCCTTTGGTCCTTGAACATCAATTTCCAAAGCGTGCTCTTCAGCTGAGTCCGTAGCGAAAACAACTTTTTTCAAGTTCAAAATCAACTGGGTCACGTCTTCTACGACACCATCAACGGTTGAGAATTCGTGGACCACACCGTCGATTTGGACTGTGTTGACCGCTACGCCAGGAAGCGATGATAGCAAGACACGACGAAGGGAGTTACCCAAAGTCGTACCATAGCCACGCTCCAGAGGTTCCACGATGAACTTACCGTAGTTGGCATCCTCTTCGATGTTATGAATATCTGGCTTTTCAAATTCAATCATCTGTTAACTCTAACCCCCTCTTTCAAAGCAAGCGCAATGAAATTAATTAAACACGACGACGCTTTGGTGGGCGTGATCCGTTATGGGGAACTGGGGTAACATCCTTGATTGACGTTACTTCAAGACCAGCTGCGGCCAATGCACGAATTGCTGATTCACGACCGGAACCAGGGCCCTTAACCGTAACAGCAACAGTGCGCATGTTAACTTCCAATGCGGACTTAGCAGCTGCTTCCGCTGCTTGTTGAGCAGCGAATGGTGTTGACTTACGTGATCCCTTGAATCCAAGGGCACCAGCTGATGACCAGGCAACAGCGTTACCTTGGGCATCGGTAATCATGACGATAGTGTTATTGAAAGTTGCGTGGATATGTGCCACACCAGATTCAATGTTCTTTTTCACACGACGCTTGCGTGTAGTACGAACTGCCATAATTTTTGCCTCCTTTTCAAATTCTTTATAATTTCTCGGGTTAGTGATGACTAACCAACATTACACAACTGTGGTTGTGATAATCATTTCTCACAAAAGTGAGGCTCTTTTAGAAAAGGACAGCAGTCTTGCGACAATATGCCGTTTTCTTGTTAAAGAGATTGGTAAAAAGTGTTTTACTTCTTCTTACCAGCAATTGCCGTAGCTGGGCCTTTGCGAGTACGGGCGTTGTTCTTCGTGTGTTGTCCACGAACGGGCAATCCCTTACGGTGACGAATACCACGGTATGAGGCGATTTCTTGCAATCCCTTGATATCAAGTGATACCTTACGACGCAAGTCACCTTCCAACTGCAAGTTCAAAGCAGCGATAGCTTCACGGATTTGATCTTCTTGATCAACCGTCAAGTCGCGAACTCGAACGTCTTCAGAAACCTTAGCAGTAGCCAAGATCTTTTGGGCAGTTGTATTACCGATTCCGTAGATGTATGTTAAACCAATGACAATTCGCTTGTCACGTGGCAAATCGATACCTTCAATACGAGCCATAACAATTTACCTCCTTTTAATATTTTGAAAGAACTTCTAAGTTCATTTTCAAGCGTTTTTTATCTTTGTAAGTAAAAATTACTTACCTGCGCGTTGCTTGTGCTTAGGGTTAGCTGGGCAAATAATCATTGTCCGGCCGTTACGCTTAATCACACGGCAAGATTCGCACATTTTTTTAACTGATGGACGTACCTTCATAATCTATTCCTCCTATTCGGTTAACTGATTATAGACCGCCCCGCTGATTTTTAGCGGAAACGGTAAGTAATACGACCCTTTGTCAAGTCGTATGGTGACATTTCAACCGTGACACGGTCACCTGGCAAGATCCGAATATAATTCTTACGAATCTTCCCGGAAACGTGTGCTAAGATGACCGCACCATTTTCAAGTTCGACTTGAAACATTGCATTTGGCATCGTTTCTTTCACTTTGCCTTCAATTTCAATGACATCGTTGGCCACGCAGATTACCTCCTATGTAACCATCATTCAACATAATCGATAAGGCGGTCAACCTTATTGATTATACCAGGGTTCCCCTGAATTATCAAGAAAAGCCTTTTAGTCCAAGGCATCCAAGACCGATTTTACATCAGCGTAAATTCGATCTAATTCACCATTACCATCGATGGTGTGCAAAACACCATGATTTTCATAGTAATCAACCAAAGGCAAGTTGGCCTTCTTGTTGACTTCCAAACGGTGTGCGATGACATCCTTTGTGTCATCGGCCCGTCCCCGGTTCATTAACCGGTCAACCAAAACTTGGTCAGGAACTTCAAAATACAAGGTAGCCGAAACCTTGTCGTTCTTTTCGGCTAAGAATTGGTCCAAGAACTTGGCCTGTTCTTCATTACGTGGGTAGCCGTCAAGCATAAAGCCATTTTCAACTACGTCAGGTTGTGATAATCGATCAGCGACCATCGCATTCGTAATTTCATCAGGAACTAAGTTTCCAGCATCCATGAAGGCTTTTGCTTTTTGTCCAAGCTCAGTTTCTTCTTTCATGTTGGCCCGGAAGATATCACCAGTACTAATGTGAACCATTGGGTAGTCAGCAATAATCTTCTCAGCTTGGGTTCCCTTACCTGCACCAGGTAGACCCAATAAAATTAGGTTTTTCGTCATGATTGAACTCCTTTTAAACCAGCTTAACGGATGAAGCCTACGTAGTTCTTCTTTTGCAAGAGACCATCAATTTGACGAATCAAATCAAGGGTAACCCCGATGGCAATCAGCAAAGAAGTTCCACCCAAGCCAATCTTTTCATTAAGTCCCCATACATCAGATGCAATCAATGGTACCAAGGCAACAAAGCCAAGGTACAAAGCCCCAACAAACGACAAGCGTAAGAGCAACTTTGTGACGAACTTTTGCGTTTCGACACCAGGACGGACATCAACAATGTAAGCCCCCTGCTTTTGCAAGTTTTCGGCCAACTTTTCAGGGTTAACCTGTACAAAGGCGTAGAAGTAAGTAAAGAGAATAATCAGAACGGTGTAGAAAATCGCTCCGGTTGTTGTTTGCATGGAGAAAATCTGTTGTAAGATTTTAAACCAACCAACATTACTATACTTACTCTGGAAGGCGAAGAGGATTGTCTGTGGTGTTGAAATCAATGACGAAGCAAAGATCACAGGAATCACCCCAGAAACATTTAACTTCAAAGGTAGGTAAGCTTCCGCCCCATAGGAAGAAGCTGACCGTGTATATTGGATTTGCAAACGACGACTTGCTTCATAGAACCAAGTCGTAATTCCGACAACCAAAATGATTGCCGTCAGCAAAACCGCCATGAAAATCCAGCCGGTAACCTTGTCGTTGCCACTAGATTGCAGAACATTTTCCTTGAAAATTTCCCACAAACCAGAAGGCATTTGAGAAATAATTCCAGAGAAGATAATCATGGAAACACCGTTTCCAAGACCCTTTTCGGTAATCATTTCTCCCAACCACATGGCAAAGAAAGTTCCAATTGTCATGACCGACCCAATCAGTAGGAAGGAGGTCACGTTATTGGTCTGCTTCACCAAACCATAGGCGGCTAAGGAGTTGAATCCAGCGGTAATTCCCACTGATTGCAAAAAGGCAAAGATAATGGTCAAGTACCGGGTAGCTTGATTCAGCTTCCGGCGACCAACTTCGCCTTGTTTACTCCATTCAACAAAACGTGGCACGATATCTAACTGCAGCAACTGCACAACAATCTGTGCAGTAACATAAGGCGAGACCCCCATCGCAAAGAGCGAGAAGTTCAGTAAGCCTCCACCCGAGAAAATATTTAAAATATTCAGCAAGCCTGAGCCAGAAACTGAATTCAAGGCAGCAGGATTAACACCTGGAACAGTGATATGAGTCCCAATGCGGTAAACAAAGAGAATCAAAATCGTCCAAAGCATCTTCTTACGAATATCTTTTTGTCGGATTGCATTAAATAGCGTGCGCCACATTTTAGATCACCTCGGTTGTACCACCAGCTTGTTCGATGGCCTTAACTGCAGCAGCAGAGAACTTGTGGGCCTTAATCGTCAACTTCTTTTCCAATTGACCATTACCCAAGACCTTGATTCCGTCTTTTTGGTTCTTTACTACACCGTTTTCAATCAACAAAGCAGGTGTTACTTCAGTGCCGTTATCGAAGTTGTTCAACTTGTCCAAGTTAACAACTGCGAATTCCTTGCGTGAGATGTTTGTAAATCCACGCTTTGGAATACGACGGTACAAAGGCATTTGTCCACCTTCGAACCCAAGACGTGTCTTACCACGGGCCTTTTGTCCCTTTTGGCCTCGACCAGCAGTCTTACCGTTTCCAGATGAAGTACCACGACCAACACGGTTACGTGTCTGGCGTGAACCCAATGCAGGTTGCAATTCGTTCAAATTCATCGTTTGGTCCCTCCTTTTTCTAAAATTTTTTTATTTTACTTCTTCAACAGCAACCAAGTGAGCAATATGGAAAATTGCGCCACGAGTAGCTGCGTTATCAGGCTTCACCACTGAGCTTGACACACGGTTAAGTCCAAGTGACTTAACAATGGCACGTTGCTTAGGCAAGCGATGAGCCGCACTCTTAATCAAAGTGATTTTCAAATCAGCCATGTTATCGCTCCTTATTCAGCCAAGTGTTCCAATGAAACACCACGTAACTTTGCCACTTGTTCAGCATCCTTCAAGTTGTTCAATGCATCAAAAGTTGCACGAACAACGTTGACAGGAGTTGATGAACCCAATGACTTAGCAGTCACATCGTTGATACCAGCCAATTCCATTACGGAACGAGTAGCACCACCGGCGGCAACCCCAGCACCTTCCTTAGCAGGCTTAACCAGGATCTTACCACCAGCCCATTCACCAAGAACTTCGTGAGGAATAGTAGTACCAACTGTTGGTACAGTGATCAAGTTACGCTTTGCGTCTTCAACGGCCTTACGGATAGCTTCTGGCACTTCTTGTGCCTTACCAGTTCCAAAACCAACGTGACCTTGCTTGTCACCAACGACAACCAAAGCACCGAAGCGCAAACGACGTCCACCCTTAACAACCTTGGTAACACGGTTAATTGCAACAACGTTTTCTTCTAATTCGCCTAATTCCTTAGGGTTTACGAATTCAACCATTTGTATTATTCCTCCTTTCCTTAGAACTTCAAACCGTTTTCACGAGCAGCGTCGGCCAAAGCCTTCACACGTCCGTGATAAACATAACCACCACGATCGAAGACAACTTCTTCGATGTTAGCAGCCTTAGCATTCTTAGCGATCATCTCGCCAACCTTAACGGCTTGTTCAACCTTTGTACCGGTAACATCGGCACTTTGTGATGAGGCACTTGCTAGCGTTACACCCGCTACGTCATCAATTAATTGAGCGTAGATGTTGACATTAGAACGGAAAACGTTCAAACGTGGGCGAGCAGCAGTACCAGAGATCTTGCCGCGGACACGCTTGTGGCGTTGTACGCGAAGCTTATTCTTATCTGGTTTCGTAATCATAGCTGTGCTTTCCTTTTCTTTAAGTGGCTAAACCACTTTCAAATAATCTTTGTTTATTAAATGTAAAACGGGTTAAGAAGCTAAAAGCTTACTTACCAGTCTTACCTTCCTTACGACGGACAACTTCGCCTTCGTAACGAATTCCCTTACCCTTATATGGTTCGGGTGGGCGAATTGCGCGAACTTCCGCAGCAAAATCACCAACTGCTTGCTTTGAAATTCCAGAAATCTTGATAGTCAAGGCATCAGGAACTTCAACAGTCAAACCTTCGCGGTCTTCAAAGTCAACGGGGTGTGAATACCCAACTGACAAAGTCAACTTTGAACCAGACTTTGCGGCACGGTAACCAACACCGACCATCTTCAAAGTCTTTGAGAAGCCGTTAGTAACGCCTTCAACCATGTTTGAGAAGTTTGCAGTAGTCGTACCGTGCAATGCACGGTGCTTCTTATCTTCCGCTGCACGAGTAAATGATACTTCAGTACCATCCATGTGCATCGTGATTTCAGGGTTGATTGTGTAGTTCAATTCACCCTTAGGTCCCTTAACAGTCACAAATTGACCATCTTGCTTAACTTCAACGCCAGCAGGGATCGTAACGATTTTGTTTCCAATACGGCTCATGGTAAGTCTCCTTTCTTAGATATATTACCAAACGTAAGCCAGCACTTCGCCACCGACTTGCTTAGCACGTGCTACCTTATCAGTTACAACACCGTTTGATGTTGAAACAATGGCGATACCAAGACCATTCAAGACCTTTGGCATTTCTTCGGCCTTAGCATACTTACGCAAACCAGGCTTTGAAACACGCTTAATACCAGTGATGACACGCTCTTGATCTTCTCCGTACTTCAAAAATACACGGATAACACCTTGCTTGTTGTCTTCCAAGTATTCTACATCACGGATGAAACCTTCTTGCTTCAAGATCTCGGCAATGCTCTTCTTCATTTTTGATGCTGGAATTTCAACGGAAGCGTGACGCGCCATGTTGGCGTTACGGATTCGAGTCAAAAAATCAGCGATTGGATCAGTCATAGACATCTATCGATATCCTCCTTTTATATTTTGAACGTCATCAAGAATTTGACACGCTCTTAAGTGTTCAAGACACTTGTCACAAACACTTAAAAACGCGCCACCCAAATGAGTGACCGCATTTTTAAATTACTTACTTAGCAAAAGGCATGCCCAAGCCAGAAAGCAATTCGAAACCTTCTTCGTCGTTTGCAGCAGTCGTTACAATAACGATGTCCAAACCACGAACGCGGTTAACCTTGTCAAAGTCGATTTCAGGGAAAATCAACTGTTCACGGATTCCCAAAGTGTAGTTTCCGCGACCATCAAAGGCCTTAGAAGAAACACCGTGGAAGTCACGAACTCGAGGCAAAGAGATGTTAATCAACTTGTCCAAGAATTCAAACATACGTTCTCCACGCAAAGTAACCTTTGTACCGATAGCCATTCCTTCACGAAGACGGAATCCGGCGATTGACTTCTTTGCACGAGTGATAACTGGTTGTTGTCCAGCAATCAACTTCAATTCTTCAACCGCTTCATCGAGGTTCTTTGAGTTTGAAACCGCATCACCAACACCCATGTTCAAAACGATCTTTTCGATCTTTGGGGCTTGCATTGGTGAAGTAAAGTTAAACTTCTTGATCAAAGCAGGTTGAACTTCATTAACATATTTTACTTTTAATTCATTTGCCATGATAATGATTTCTACCTTTCAAAATAGATTATAGCTTTTTTAGCCTAGCACATTGCCAGACTTCTTAGCAAAACGTACTTTCTTGCCATCTTCAAACTTGAAGCCAACCTTGGTTGGTTCGTTAGTTGATGGGTCAATCAATTGTACGTTTGATGCATGGATAGGTGCTTCGATATCGATAACACCACCCTGTGGGTATTCGTTAGAAGGCTTTTGATGCTTCTTAACGAGGTTTACGCCTTCGACAACGACACGGTTCTTGGCAGCAACAGTCTTAGTGATTGTTCCTTCCTTACCCTTGTCCTTACCAGCGATGACGCGAACCTTATCACCTGTTTTTACAAACATGATTGGCTCCTCCTAGTAGTATTAAAGCACTTCTGGTGCCAATGAAACGATTCGCGTAAAGTTGTTGTCACGCAATTCACGTGCGACAGGGCCAAAAATACGCGTTCCAACTGGTGACTTGTCATCCTTAACGATAACAGCAGCGTTTTCATCGAAGTTGATGTATGAACCGTCAGTCCGACGTACGTCAGATACAGTTCGTACGATGACAGCCTTAACGACGTCACCCTTCTTAACGTTACCACCAGGGATAGCTTGCTTGACAGTAGCAACAATCATGTCACCAATACCAGCAACCTTACGGCCAGAACCACCGAGCACTTTAATCGTCAAGATTTCACGTGCGCCAGAGTTATCAGCCACTTTCAAACGACTCTCTTGTTGAATCATGGTTCATCCTCCTTGTTAGCAATAGTTTACGACGATTGGATTAAAGTCCGATTAGAGGATAACTGCCTCTTCAACAACCTTTACCAAACGGAAGTGCTTCGTTGCAGACAAAGGACGAGTTTCCATGATTTCAACGATATCGTTCATCTTAGCGATGTTCTTTTCATCATGGGCCTTGAACTTCTTAGTATAGCGAACTCGCTTACCATAAACTGGGTGGTTGACATAAGTATCAACGGCAACAGTGATAGTCTTGTCCATCTTGTCAGATACGACACGACCACGGTAAGTCTTACGAGCGTTACGTTCTTCACTCATTTTTCAGCTTCTTCCTTTCGTCTTATTTGTTGGCTTCTGCCAATTGTTGTGCACGAATGATAGTCTTCACACGTGCGATGTCCTTACGAACTTTTGAAATACGGGCCGTGTTTTCCAATTGACCAGTAGCCAATTGAAAACGAAGGTTGAACAATTCTTCCTTGAATTCGGCTTCGCGCTTTTGCAAATCCGCAAGTGACAAAGCTTTTAATTCATTTGCTTTCGTCATTATTCAGCCTCCCGAGCAATAATCTTTGTACGTACAGGCAACTTGTGTTGTGCAAGACGCAATGCTTCTAAGGCAACAGGCTTAGCCACGCCACCAACTTCAAACATTACCTTACCACGCTTAACTGGGGCAACCCATCCTTCGGGAGCACCCTTACCGTTACCCATTCGAACACCAACACCCTTAGATGTATATGACTTGTGAGGGAAGATCTTAATCCAAACCTTACCACCACGCTTCATATAACGGGTCATTGCAATACGGGCAGCTTCGATTTGACGGTTGGTAATCCAGCTTGAAGTTGTTGCTTGCAAGCCATAATCACCAAAAGCCACCGTCTTTCCACCCTTAGCTTCGCCACGCATGTGACCACGGTGTACACGACGGAATTTAACACGCTTTGGTACTAACATGTCTGCTTCCCTCCTTACTTGTTCTTCTTCTTTGGCAACACATCACCACGGTAGATCCAAGTCTTGATACCCAAGTTTCCGTAAGCAGTAGCTGCTTCGTCCCATGAGTAGTCAATGTCTGCACGAAGTGTGTGGAGTGGAACAGTTCCTTCAGTATACTGTTCGATACGTGACATATCTGCCCCGTTCAAACGACCTGAAACAACAATCTTGATTCCCTTAGCACCGGCACGGCGGGCACGTTGGATAGCACCACGCATTGCACGACGGAAAGCGATACGACGTTCCAAATCACCTGCAACTTGCAAGCCCACCAAGTGAGCTGACAAATCAGGCTTCTTAATTTCAACGATGTTGATGAAGACGCGCTTGTGACGTCCACGTTCGTCAACATTCGTCAACTTAGCTAATTGAGTCCGCAACTTTTCAACTTCGGAACCACCCTTACCAATAACCATTCCTGGCTTGGCAGTGTGCAAAGTCAAATCGATACGTGACTTAGTTGAGCGTTCGATTTCTACGCGATCAACTGAAGCGTCCGTCAAGTTCTCTTCGATGTACTTACGAATACGCAAGTCTTCAAGAAGTTGGTTAGAAAAGTCTGCTTTGTCAGCAAACCACTTCGCATCCCAGTCACGGATGACACCGACACGGAAGCCAGTTGGGTTAATCTTTTGACCCATTACTTTTCCTCCTTCTCAGCAACCACAATTGTGATGTGGCTTGTGCGCTTGTTAATTGCAGAAGCAGAACCCTTGGCACGAGGACGGAAACGCTTAAGCGTTGGTCCTTCGTTGGCAAATGCTTCCTTAACGATCAAATCTTCACGGTCAAGTGAAAAGTTGTTTTCAGCGTTAGCAACTGCTGAGTTCAAAACCTTATAAATATCTTCAGTAGAAGTATTAGGCAGGAACTTCAAAATTGCGAATGCTTCGTTGACATTCTTCCGACGAATCGTGTCAAGAACTAAGCGCGCCTTACGAGGGGCAACGCGAACGATCTTGGCGGTCGCCCGAGCTGATGTTACTTGTTCAGCCATTTTTCATTTCCTCCTTACTTAGTCTTCTTATCGTCGTTCTTGTGACCCTTGAACGTACGAGTTGGCACAAATTCACCTAACTTGTGACCAACCATGTCGTCTTGGACATAAACTGGAACGTGCTTGCGGCCATCATAGACTGCAATTGTAAATCCGATAAAACTTGGGAAAATTGTTGAGCGACGTGACCATGTCTTGATCACTGACTTCTTTTCTTGGTCCGCTTGGGCCTCAATCTTCTTAAGCAAGTGTGGGTCCGCAAATGGTCCCTTTTTCAAACTACGAGCCATTAGTTATCTCCTTCCCTTACTTACTCTTCCGACCGCGAACGATGAACTTTGTTGAGTTCTTCTTCTTATCGCGAGTCTTCTTACCAGCAGTCTTCTTACCCCATGGAGAAAGTGGACTTGGACGACCAACAGGGGCCTTTCCTTCACCACCACCGTGTGGGTGATCGTTAGGGTTCATTACAGAACCACGAACGTGAGGACGCTTTCCACGCCAACGGTTACGTCCGGCCTTACCCCAGTTGATCAATGAATGTTCTGAGTTACCAACTTCACCGATAGTGGCGCGATTAGTGCTCAAAACCAAACGTACTTCACCTGAAGTCAAACGAACGATAGTGTACTTACCATCACGTCCCAAGATTTGAGCAGAAGCTCCAGCGGAACGTGCCAATTGGCCACCCTTACCGTTCTTCAATTCGATGTTGTGAATCAAAGTACCTTCAGGAATAGCACTCAATGGCAAGGCATTACCGACCTTAATGTCGGCATCAGGACCAGATTGAACCTTATCGCCAACCTTAAGTCCCTTAGGCGCCAAGATGTAGGCCTTGATACCGTCTTCATAAACGAGCAAGGCGATGTTAGCCGTACGGTTTGGATCGTATTCGATTGCCTTAACCGTTGCGAACTTGTCGTCCTTTGTACGCTTAAAGTCAATAATACGGTAGGCTTGCTTGTGTCCACCAGCCTTGTGGCGAACTGTCATGCGACCTTGTGCGTTACGCGCACCGGTCTTTGACTTCTTTGCCAACAAACTCTTTTCGGGCGTTGACTTCGTGATTTCTGCAAAATCAGAAGTCGTCATGTTACGACGTCCGTTAGAGGTTGGCTTGTATTTCTTGATAGCCAATGTCTTATCCTCCTATTAAAAATTAACCTTCGTTAAAGATTTGAATATCTTTTGAGTCAGCCTTCAAAGTAACGATAGCCTTCTTCATCTTACGAGTGAATCCAACATAACGTCCTTGACGCTTCTTCTTACCGCGAACATTTGCGGTATTCAAACGTGCAACTTGTACATCGAAGATTTCTTCGATAGCACGCTTGATTTCTGGCTTAGTAGCCCGAACATCAACTTCAAATACGTAACGCTTCATTTCTGTTTGCGCCATTGAAGCTTCGGTAATGATTGGGCGGCGGATAATATCGCGTGCATCCATTAGGCGAGACCTCCTTGGATTTCTTCGATCGCTGCTTGAACAACCACCAGCTTATCAGCGTTAACAACGTCCAAGACGTTGATACCGTTTGTTGTCATCACTTGAACGTTTGCCAAGTTACGAGCTGACAACAAAGCGTTTTGGTTACCTTCATCAACGATTACCAAGGCCTTTGAATCAACAGCCAAGTTTGCCAAAACTTCCTTGAAGTTCTTTGTCTTAGCTTCATCAAATGCCAAAGCATCAACTACGACCAACTTGTTGTCAGCCAACTTTTGTGACAAAGCTGACTTCAAGGCTAATTGATAAGCCTTCTTGTTGATCCGGTAAGAGTAAGAACGTGGGGTTGGACCGAATACGATTCCACCACCACGCCATTGTGGCGCGCGGATAGAACCTTGACGGGCACGACCAGTTCCCTTTTGCTTCCATGGCTTACGACCACCACCAGAAACAGCGGAACGGTTCTTAACCGCATGCGTTCCCTGACGCATTGATGCGCGTTGCATCAAAACTGCGTCAGTAATCACAGCATTGTTTGGTTCAACGGCGAAAACTGCTTCGTTTAAGTCCAAGTCAGCAGCCTTTGAACCATCTTGCTTTAATACAGCAACTTTTGTCATGATTGATTGTTCTCCTTTCTATAAAGTATTAAGCTTCTTCAGCCTGAGCTTCAGCAGCTGGCTTTGCGCCGGCCATCTTCACTTCAGGGTGCTTAGCATTTGTCTTAACAGTTGACTTGATTGTCAAAAGTGACTTGTTTGCTCCAGGAACGTTTCCCTTCAACAACAACAAGTTGTTTTCAACATCAACGTGAACAATCGCAATGTTTTGCATTGTCCGCTTCTGGTTACCCATACGACCAGGCAAGAGCTTACCCTTAAATACCCGGTTGATGATGGCACCCATTGAACCTGGGCGACGGTGGTAACGAGAACCGTGACTCATAGGACCACGTGATTGACCCAAGCGCTTGATAGCACCTTGGAAACCGTGTCCCTTAGTAATACCGGTAACATCAACATATTCACCGGCTTGGAAAGTGTCAACAGCAATTGCATCCCCAACGCTGTATTCGCCTTCCGCATCACGGACTTCACGAATGTAGCGCTTAGGGGCTGTGTTGGCTTTTGCAACGTGGCCTTGTTCAGGTTTGTTTGACAAAATCTCGCGCTTGTCTTGGTAACCCAACTGCAAAGCGTTGTATCCATCAGTTGCTTGCGTCTTAACTTGCAAAACAACGTTTGGAGTAGCTTCAACAGCAGTCACGGCGATCAATTCACCAGATTCAGTAAAAACCTGAGTCATACCGACTTTACGGCCTAAGATACCTTTAGTCATGACTAATCTCCTTCATTTCATCGCTAAACTATTTTATCTAGCGGGGTGGTACTTTAAATTAGAGCTTGATTTCGATTGCAACACCAGCTGGCAATTCAAGCTTACGCAATGCGTCAACTGTCTTGTCAGTAGGGTTCACAATGTCGACCAAACGCTTGTGAGTTCGCATTTCGAACTGTTCACGAGCATCCTTGTACTTGTGGGGTGAACTAAGCACCGTGTACAATGTCCGTTCAGTAGGCAAAGGAATAGGACCGGCGATTTCTGCGCCAGTACGCTTTGCTGTTTCAACAATCTTGTCTGCTGATTGGTCCAAGATACGGTGTTCGTATGCCTTCAAGCGGATACGGATCTTCTTTTGTGCCATTTTCGTGCCTCCTCGTTGATTTTGTAAATCAGCTAACTCCGATCAAAAACCGACAACACCTTTTTGCGGTGTTTTGCGCGCCCTTGGCAACGCGGCCGCGCGTGTCGCAACCTTAATCATCATCGCTAAACGTTAATACACCAGTCTTTTTGAGGGGTTTGCATCGGCAACCCCAAAAGGCGTACTTGAATATATTAACAGAAAAACCCTTGACTAGCAAGGGTTTCTACTGATTTATTTTATTTTTTTGCCAAATTCTTTTCGTTTAGAATCAGCAATCATTTTTTACCATATTCATTAATTTTAACAAAAATCCTTGGTTCTAACCACTCATGCGGATTTCTCCCATCAAAAAATCAGTAAAACTATTCATTTTATGATGGTCGTGAAATTTTGAATTCTAGGAAAGCGTCATTATAGCGTTGTGTCCACTCTTGGTTGAAGGTTTGATAAACCTGCAACCGGTCCAAAGTGGCAGCGGATGGATAAAAGGCCGAATCAGACTTTTCATCAGCCGGTAACAGCGCATAGGCGCCCTTGTTTGCCGTTGCATAGCCAACGTATTCGGCATTTTGCTTAGCGTTCTCCGGCTTATTTAAGAAGTTAATCAAGGCATAGGCCGCATCCTTGTGCTTGGCATTCTTTGGGATTACCAAGTTATCAAACCATTCGTTCGAACCATCTTTAGGTACCAGATAGGCCAAGTCCGAGTTTTGCGACATTGCCTGAGCAGCTTCACCAGAGTAAGTCACCCCGATGCTAGCTTCTCCCTGGGCCATATAAATCTTTAACTCGTCGGCCACAATAGCTTTGACGTTTGGCATCAAAGTATCTAACTTCCCCTTAGCCGCTGCCAAATCCGCAACATTCTGATCGTTAACGGACTTACCTTGGGAAATCAGGGTCATCCCCAAAATATCACGGGCTGAATCGACTAACATAATTTGCTTCTTGAATTGTGGTGACCACAGCTTCGACCAGGTATCAATCTGATCAGCACTAACCTTCTTCTTATTATAGAGAATCCCTAGCGTCCCCCAGAAGTATGGAACGGAGTATTTGTTGTGCGGATCAAAGGTCTGATTTAAGAAGCGTGAATCAATGTTGTTCATCCCCGTAATCTTGGACTTGTCTAATGGCGCCAACAAGCCTTCCTGGGCCATCTTGTCCACCATGTAATCGGATGGGACCGTTAAATCATAGTTTGTCCCACCCTGCTTAATCTTGGTGTACATGGCCTCGTTCGAGTCAAAGGTCTGATAGTTCACCTTGTAGCCAGTCTCCTTGGTAAACTTTGTCAGCAAATCAGGATCGATATAGTCACCCCAATTATAGAAGTTTAGGACTTTTTCGCCCGTCACCTCATCCTTGCGGCTATTATCAAAGACAGCCTTCCCGGCCACCAGGCCAACAACAACCAGTAATATGGCTAAAATACTTAAGAAAACTTTTTTCATTTAACCTTCTCCCTTAGTTCCGGAGCCTTTTGGCGCTGATTTAACCGGTTAATAAAGTAGTAGGCCACGGCAATTACCAGAGAAAAGAGGAAAATCAGTGCCGACAAAGCATTAATTTCCAATGAAACCCCCTGGCGAGCTCGTGAGTAGATTTCGACAGCCAAAGTGGAAAAACCGTTTCCAGTGACAAAAAAGGTCACGGCAAAGTCATCCAATGAATAGGTCAAGGCCATAAAAAAGCCCGCCACAATCCCTGGCGTAATCGCCGGAATGGTGACCTGCCCCAAGACCTGGGTTGGCCGAGCCCCTAAGTCCTGGGCGGCCAAGACCAAGTCCGGGTTCATTTCTTGCAACCGGGGCAAGACCATCAAAACCACAATTGGAATTGAGAAAGCGACATGGGCCAACAAAACCGTGACAAAGCCAAGCGAGAACTTAAAGGTCGTAAAGAGAATTAAGAACGCCGCCCCAATGATGACATCAGGCGAAACCAGTAGAACGTTGTTCAGGGAAAGCAAAGCCCCTTTAACCGCTCGCCGGTGAACACGAAAAATTGCCAATGCACCCAGTGTTCCAATAATGGTTGCTAATAAGGAGGATAGCAAGGCCACAATTCCCGTTTCAAAAACAATATCGATTAGGCGGGTATCCTGCCACAGTTCGCCGTAGTGCTTAAAGGAGAAGCCGGCAAAGCCCTGCATCGTTGTTCCCGCATTAAAGGAATAGAAGACAAGGTACAAAATTGGCAGGTAAAGAATCAAAAACATCACAATCAAATATGGGGTTCTGATTTTTTTCATGGCCGACCTCCCTTCTGCTTATCCTGTGTTAAGAGCATCGTAATCACCATCGCTACGATTAGGATGACACCAATCGTCGATCCAAAGGCCCAGTTTTGAGTCACTAAGAAATGCTCTTCGATTGCTGTTCCTAAAGTAATCACTCGGTTACCACCAATCAGACGGGTAATCATAAAGAGTGACAAACTGGGGATAAAGACCGCTTGAATGCCGGCTTTTACCCCAGGCATTGATAAGGGCCAGATTACTTTTTTCAAAGTTTGCCAAGAATTGGCCCCAAGGTCGCGACTAGCAGCCGTCAACAATGGATCGATATCATTTAAGGCATTAAAAATCGGTAAAATCATGAAGGGCAACTCCACGTAAGCCGCCACCAAAAGAAAGGACCAATCGGTAAACAGTAACTGCATGGGGTGAAAACCAACCACCGTCAAAGTCGAATTGACTAGTCCCCCCTGCCCTAACAAACCAATAAAGGCGTAGGTCTTGAGCAATAAGTTAATCCAGGTTGGCAATATGACTAACAACAGCCAAAACTGCTTATTTTTCAGCGTTGTCAAAAAATAAGCGGTTGGATAGGCAAAGACCAGTGTAATCACAGTAATCAAAAAGGCGTACCAGATTGAATTAAAGGTCATGGCCAAATAGGAACCCGAAATGAAAAAGGCTTGGTAGTTCGCCAGTGTAAAGTGGTGGTTTTGGTCCTGTAAAGACTCAAAGAGGAGCAAAAAGAGTGGTAACACCACAAAGCCTAAGAGCCACAGGCCATAAATTCCCATATAAGCAGAGGTAAAGCCCTGCTTTTGTTTTTTAAAAGACAGTGCCATTAGCCTTGTCCTCCCGATTGTGACTGATCATCCTTAGCAGCTTGCAAAGCCGCTTCGGCCTCTTCTTCATCGTAGGATTCCAGCCGGGCATCAAAGGCAGCTTCACTTTCGTTGTAGCGCATAATGTGAATATCTTCAGGGTCAAAGGTCAGGCCAACCCGAGCACCAACGGTCGCTGGGTTGGTCGCCTGGACCTGCCAGGTATTCATGTCATCATCAACGGCCGTAATCTCGTAGTAGTCCCCACGGAAAAGTTGGTCTTGGATGGTGACCACTAATTTACCATTAGCGGGATCAGTCAAATCCAAGTCTTCTGGCCGCAAGACCACTTCCACCCGTTCGTTTGGCCGCATACCAGCATCAACGTTTTCAAAATCCTTACCGACAAAGTGAACCAGGTAATCATGTTTCATAATTCCGGGCACGATATTAGTTTCCCCAATAAAATCAGCAACAAAGTGATTAATCGGTTCATCGTAAATGTCTTCTGGGGTCCCATTTTGTTGGATTAAGCCATCATGCATGACAAAAATCCAATCCGACATCGCCAGGGCTTCTTCTTGGTCGTGTGTCACGAAAACGAAGGTAATCCCCAGGCGCTTTTGGATATTACGTAATTCCTGCTGCAATTCTTTACGCAACTTATAGTCCAAGGCCGACAGCGGCTCATCCAAGAGGAGGACCTCTGGGTCGTTAGCCAAAGCACGGGCAATGGCCACACGCTGTTGCTGCCCACCTGAAAGTTCGCTGATTTCCCGGCGTTCAAAGCCTGACAACTTGACCAAGCCCAACATTTCCTTGACCTTGTCTTGAATGTCCTTTTCGGCCATCTTCTTTAAGCGCGGACCAAAGGCCACGTTATCAAAGACATTCATATTTGGAAAGAGGGAATAATTCTGAAAAACCGTGTTGACCCGTCGTTTTTCAGCCGGCACATCATTGATGACCTGGCCCTCAAAAAAGATTTTGCCCGCATCTGCCTGTAACTGACCAGAAATCAGTTTCAAAATCGTCGACTTTCCGGAACCGGATGGGCCCAATAAGGTATAAAACTTTCCTGGTTCTAAGACCAGGTCAATTTCCTTTAATACTTCCGTATCGCCAAAAGATAAGGCGACCTTGGAAAATTCAAGAATTGGCATCTTTTCAACCATGTTACTTCTCCAATCATTATTGTCACCATCTTACAACAAATGAGACAACAGACCAAACTTTAAAATTTTATCGGAAACAAAAAACCAGGCTGCCGCAGCAACCTGGTTTTCAGACAATGAGTGAAAGAAGCAATTAAGCTTCCTTACCTTGTGCTTTGATAATTTCTTCTTGAACGTTCTTAGGAACGGCTTGATAGTGGTCGAAGACCATCTGGAAAGTACCACGTCCTTGCGTAGCTGAACGCAAAGTCGTTGCATAACCAAACATTTCTGACAAAGGCACTTGTGCCTTAACAGCCAAAACAGGTCCACGGTTTTCTTGTCCTTCAATCAAACCACGACGTGCAGAAACGTGTCCCATCACATCACCAAGGTTTTCTTCAGGAACAACGATATCAACAGCCATGATTGGTTCCAAAATAACGGCACCGGCAGTCTTTGAAGCTTCCTTCAAAGCCAATGAAGCGGCAATCTTAAAGGCAGCTTCAGAAGAATCGACATCGTGGTAAGAACCATCGTACAACTTGGCCTTCAAGTCAACCAATGGGAAGCCTGCCAAAGGACCAGCGTTCAAGGCATCCTTCAAACCTGCTTCAACTGAAGGGATGTATTCACGAGGAACAACACCACCGACGATGGCATCTTCGAATTCGAAGCCAGCACCTTCTTCGTTTGGTGAGAATTCAATCCAAACATCACCATATTGTCCCTTACCACCAGACTGACGCTTGAAGAATCCACGCGCCTTAACGTCCTTCGTGAAGGCTTCACGGTAGGCAACTTGTGGGGCACCAACAGTGGCTTCAACGTTGAATTCACGCTTCATACGGTCAACCATGATGTCCAACTGCAATTCACCCATTCCGGCGATCAAAGTATCACCAGTTTCCTGGTTAGTTGTGGCACGGAATGAAGGATCTTCTTCAGCCAACTTCTGCAAAGCAGTAGCCAACTTGTCTTGGTCGGCCTTTGTCTTTGGTTCGATGGCCAATTCGATAACTGGTTCTGGGAATTCCATTGATTCCAAAACCAATGGGTGATCAACAGCAGTCAAAGAGTCACCGGTAGTTGTGTTCTTCAAACCGATCGCAGCAGCGATATCACCTGAGAAGACTTCTTCAATTTCAGTACGTGAAGTAGCGTGCATTTGGAGCAAACGACCAACACGTTCACGAGTATCTGAAGAAGTGTTTTGTACGTATGAACCTGATTGCAAAGTACCAGTATAAACACGCATAAATGTCAAACGACCAACGAATGGATCCGTCATGATCTTGAAGGCCAAGGCAGCAAATGGCTTTGAGTCATCGGCAACCAAGTCAACTTCTTCATCAGTCTTAGGGTCAGTTGCGACATAAGGACGAACTTCTAGAGGACCTGGCAAGTAATCAACAACGGCATCCAACATCATTTGAACACCTTTATCCTTGTAGGCTGAACCAGCCAAAACAGGATAGAATTCCAAATTCAATGTGGCACGACGAATAGCAGCCTTCAATTCATCGATAGAAATTTCTTCACCTTCAAGGTACTTTTCCATCAATTCTTCGTCAACATCCGCAACGGCTTCAATCAAAGTTTCGCGCTTTGTTGAAACGATGTCTTGGTAGTCAGCTGGGATTTCGCGTGGTTCCCAAGTTGAACCCAAGTCATCAGTTGGGTAGTAAGCCTTTTGTTCAATCAAGTCAATAACGGCTTCGAAGTCATCTTCTGCACCAATTGGCCATTGAATAGCTTCAGCGTTAACTTGCAAACGTTCGTGCATTGAGTTAACTGACATTTCAAAATCAGCACCCAACTTGTCCATCTTGTTAACGAAAACAATCCGGGGAACGTTATAAGTAGTAGCTTGGTGCCAAACAGTTTCAGTCTGTGGTTCAACACCAGCAGCACCATCCAACACGGCTACGGCACCATCCAAGACACGCAAGGCACGTTCAACTTCGATTGTAAAGTCAACGTGACCTGGAGTATCGATGATGTTAACACGGAATGGGTTCTTTTCGTATTGGTCGAAGAATCCACGCCAAACAGCAGTAGTAGCGGCTGATTGGATCGTGATTCCACGTTCCTTTTCCTGTTCCATGAAGTCCATTTGTGAAGCACCATCGTGTGTTTCACCAATTTTGTGAATCTTACCTGTATAGTACAAGATTCGTTCTGTCGTCGTCGTCTTACCGGCATCGATGTGGGCCATGATACCGATATTACGAGTGTGATCAAGCGGGTATTCACGCTTTGCCATGATGATCTCCTAATTTTTTATCCTAGTTGCAACAAAAAGCGAGCAATATTTGTTCGCTTTTTTAAAAATTATGAGCCTATTAGTAGGCCCGTAAAAGCGAACCAAAGTCCACTTTTACGAAAATCCTACCAACGGTAGTGTGCGAAGGCACGGTTGGCTTCAGCCATCTTGTGTGTGTCTTCACGCTTCTTAACAGAAGCACCGTTTTCGTTGGCTGCGTCAATAATTTCCTTAGCCAAACGTTCTTCCATTGTGTGTTCGTTACGCAAACGAGCGTAATTTACCAACCAACGCAAGCCCAAAGTAGTCCGACGGTCTGGACGAACTTCGATTGGCACCTGGTAGTTAGATCCACCAACACGGCGGGCCTTAACTTCCAAAACTGGCATGATGTTTTCCATTGCTTGTTCGAAAACTTCCAATGGTTCGTTACCAGTAGTTTCCTTGATGCGGTCAAAAGCTGCATACAAGATAGTTGAAGCAGTTCCGCGTTTTCCATCAACCATCAACTTGTTGATCAAACGTGAAACTAACTTTGAATTGTAAATTGGGTCAGGCAAAACTTCCTGACGCTTCGTATAACCTTTACGTGGCATGAGTTGTCCTTTCCTTACTTCTTAGGAGCTTTCGTTCCATACTTTGAACGTGAAGTCATACGGCCGTCAACACCGGCAGTATCCAAGGCTCCACGAATAACGTGATAACGCACACCAGGCAAATCCTTAACACGACCACCACGGATCAAAACAACCGAGTGTTCTTGCAAGTTGTGACCAATACCTGGGATGTAAGCAGTAACTTCGTACAAGTTTGACAAACGTACACGAGCGTACTTACGCAAAGCTGAGTTAGGCTTCTTTGGTGTCAAAGTTCCGACACGAGTCGCAACTCCACGCTTTTGTGGGGCAACATTGTTTGTTGCCTTCTTCTTCATTGAGTTGTAGCCGAAGTTCAAGGCTGGTGACTTTGACTTAGTCGCTTGAGACTTACGTGACTTACGAACCAATTGGTTAATTGTAGGCATCCTACTATACTCCTTCATTCTTGTTTTTTCACAGTTCCAGGCGTATCATTTTTGTTCATAAACAAAAGTGCTCCTGGAAGTCCTGCTTCGACTTGCCTTTACACAGGCCTTTTGCCGGTTTTACCCGCGCAAAAGGACTAATGACTTAAAAGCACGTTGAATATAATAGCAGGTTTAGAG
This sequence comes from Fructobacillus tropaeoli, assembly GCF_016860625.1. Taxonomy (NCBI): domain Bacteria; kingdom Bacillati; phylum Bacillota; class Bacilli; order Lactobacillales; family Lactobacillaceae; genus Fructobacillus; species Fructobacillus tropaeoli. The sequence goes on along the minus strand of NZ_BOJU01000004.1, from coordinate 10,454 downwards.
CTAATGTCAAGGGCTTTTTGCTAGTTTTTAAGGGCCGATTTTAATTTTTAGGGTCGACTTTCGTCTAACTCCCTATGACTAACATTTTACTATATTTAACAAACTTAATCATCGTCTCACTGATTTTTTGCCTGGCCGACCGGTCCAGTCAAAATCTTTTTCTGTGGACAAAACGCTCATATTGTTTCAGTTGTCACCACATTCTGTTTTGGCATGACCTCATCCCCGTTTTCTCGGCTTGGTTTTTGAGGGGACGCTGTCGTTACTGCAAACACCACTTTGCCAACTGGCAATTACTGGCGATCCTTGAAGGAATTCTGCCGCTTTTCCTCACAGTTCTCTTTCACCAGAATAACCTGTGGGTTCTTGGTTCTGCATACCTTTTACTTTATTTAGCCAAGGAAGATTGGTCCACCATGACCTGCTCAGCATGGTTAGCCTGGCTGTGGGTTGCCGTCTTAATTTCATTCGGTCATTACCCCTATAACGGTTGGCTTCTCACTGCTTTGATTATTTTAGTCCTATGGTTGACATACCGTGATTTTCTCGGATCAGGTGACATACCAGTCTTAGCAATCGGCTTTTTTGTTCTAACCGAGCAGGCCTTCCCCCTTTTCTTACTTTTTTCCAGTACCACTGCGCTGATTTATTTAGCGTTTCAACAAGAAAATCAGCAAAGACGCCTGCCCTTCATCCCCTTCTTGTTTGTCGGTTTCGTTTTGGCCGGACTGCTTAGCCCTCTCTTAACATAGGACTGGCAGCGATTCAGGCACTTGCTGACACAAAAACAGAGGTCAAACCCTGGGGGCTTAACCTCTGTTATCAAAAGCTCGTTTTTGCTAGCTCTATGCACGCGGGCTACCAGATTGTTACCACTCTGGTGGCCATTTGTCGTGCTATTCCTTAACGAGTTCGCCCTTTTTTTCAGGCATTTCGCATTTCTTAATCTTTAACTTAATTTGACCGTGTTGGGCACCAATCGTAACAACATCTTCCGTGGTAATTTCACCGTCTAGAAGCGCCTCTGAAAGCCGGTCCTCAACCTCGGTCTGGATAACCCGCCGAACTGGCCTTGCACCGTATTCGCGGTCATAGCCAGCGTCAGCGATGGCATCGATTGCAGCCATCGTCATCTTAACCTTAATGCCTTGCTCTGCTACTCGGCGGAGCAATGACTTGGTCATCAAGCGCACAATTTGTCGAACCTCGTCCTTGGTTAATGCATCAAAGACCAAGACCTCATCGATTCGGTTGATAAATTCTGGGCGGAAAGTTTCCTTAACCGTCTCGCGAATCTTTTTGGCCACGGCCTGGTCATCATTTTTCAAATCAGTTGAGCCAAAGCCAAGCATCTTCTCGTCTCGCAACCGAGTTGCACCCAAGTTCGAGGTCATGATAATCACGGTATTGCGGAAGTTGACCTTCCGGCCCTTCGCATCCGTCAAAAAGCCATCATCAAAGACCTGCAACATCAAATTAAAGATGTCTGGGTGGGCCTTTTCCACCTCATCCAAAAGAATAATGGAATAAGGATGGTTACGGACCTGCTCCGTTAATTGCCCACCTTGGTCATAACCAACATAACCAGGAGCTGAACCAATCAGTCGTGAGGCAGAATACTGTTCCTGATACTCGGACATATCAACCCGAATCATATTGTCTTCCGAACCAAACATGATTTCGGACAGAGCCTTGGCTAACTCGGTTTTACCAACACCAGTTGGGCCCAAAAATAGGAAAGTTCCAATTGGGCGGTTCGGATCAGACAGACCTGACCGTGAACGACGGATGGCACGGGAAATCGCTGAAATCGCCTTTTTCTGACCGATAACGCGCTTACCCAATTCCTTTTCCAAGTTCACCAAATGATCGGATTCTGATTTTTCAACCTGAGTCAACGGTACCCCGGTTTGTTGAGAAATGACTTGGGCAATATTGGCCGGCGTCACCTTCAAACCAAAGCTTTGGTCCTTTTCTTGCTTCTTTTCCTTGCGAAGCAAAGCGCGGTCAATCTTCTTCCGCAAGCTCATTTCCTTCAAGCGCAAATCAGCAGCCTTTTCAAAGTCCATTGCGGCAATGGCCTCATCCTTGGCCTTTTGAATCTTGACCAGTTCAATCCGGTCCTTGTGGAGCGGTGTTGCCCGATCAACATCGTCAATCCGCACCTTTGCTGCCGCTTCATCCATTAAATCGATGGCCTTATCAGGCAAAAACCGGCCGGTAATATACCGTGATGATAGGTTAACAGCTGCTTCAACAGCTTCTGGCTCGATATCAACCTGGTGGAAGTTCTCGAACTTCTTTTTGATCCCGTTCAAGATGGTAATTGCTTCGGCCGTTGACGGTTCATTAATCGTTACCTGGGCAAAACGGCGTTCCAAGGCGGCATCAGACTCAATGTATTGTTGGTACTCATCAAAGGTAGTCGCACCCAACATTTGCAAATCGCCACGGGCAAGAGCAGGCTTTAAGATGTTGGCCGCATCAATGGCGCCCTCAGCGCCACCGGCACCAACAAGGGTATGCAATTCATCAACAAAGAGGATCACATGCCCATCCGCCTCAATTTCTTCGATAACTTGCTTCAATCGGCTTTCAAATTCACCACGGTACTTGGTACCCGCGACCAATGACCCCATATCCAAGGCCATCAGGCGCTTTTTCTTCAAAGAATCCGGCACCAAACCGGCCACAATGCGCTGGGCCAATCCTTCGGCAATCGCAGTCTTTCCAACACCTGGTTCACCAACTAAGACAGGATTGTTCTTTGTCCGCCGAGACAAAATTTGGACAACACGCCGGACCTCAGTATCGCGACCGATGACGGGATCCAAGTTACCAGCTTTGGCAACTTCGGTCATGTCCCGAGCTAATTTATCCAAAGTGGGCGTGCCCAACTCCTTGGCTTTCTGCTGTTTGGCCTGTTTGCGTAAATCAGTTACGCCCAGGCGCCGCAAAATTGCCTTGTTCATGTCTTTCAAGTTGACGTCTAAACCAATCAAAATGCGTGATGACAAGATGCTTGAATCCTGGAGCAGTGACAGGAGTAAGTGCTCCGTTCCCACTTCAGCCTGCCCCATCAAATCCGCTTGATCAGCGGCCCACTTCAAAATCGAAGCCGCCTTGGGTGAGTATGGCAAGTAGGATTCCTGGTTGGCATCCTGGTCCATCCCATAGCCCGTAAACCGCTCGATTTCCTCTTTGATTTTGTCACTATTGACGTTAAATTCAGCCAAAACTTTAGCCGCCACGCCCGCTTGTTCCAAAGACAAGGCTAGGAGTAGGTGTTCCGTCCCAACGGCACGGTGTTGAAAATACTTTGCTTGGTCTTGTGCCAATGACAAGACGTTTTCTGCAGAACTAGTATACTTGTTTTCCATTTTCCCTCCTTATATCATAACGGGGAATGTCAAATCCGATATTGGTACATATTATAACGCAAGTTTATTTTTTCGGAAATAATTCTGAAATAAGAAAAAGAAAACCAAGGATATTCCTGGTTTTCTTTTCTGTGTTTTAATCTGGATTCTTCAGACTTAGTTGCCATTGGAGATAAGCATTAATCAATGGGTCTAAATCGCCATCCAAAACTTCTTGTGGTTGGTTACTTTCGTAATTGGTCCGGTGGTCTTTGACCATCTGATAAGGGTGCATTACATAAGAACGAATCTGAGATCCCCAGCCGTTTTCCATCTTTTCCCCGGACAAGGCCGCCCGTTCCGCTTCCTTCTTCTCCAACTCTAACTGATAGAGTTTTCCCTTCAAGAGGCGCATGGCGTAATCACGGTTACCATATTGTGTTCGTTCAACGGTTGAAGAAACAACGATTCCTGTTGGTTCGTGGGTCAAACGGACACCCGTTGAAACCTTGTTAACGTTCTGTCCTCCCGCTCCACCGGAACGGAAGACATCCATCTTAATGTCATCATCGCGAACTTCGACTTCAATACTGTCGTCCAATTCCGGCATCACATCAACGGAAACGAAAGAAGTGTGCCGACGGCCAGCAGAATCAAAAGGCGAAATTCGAACAAAGCGGTGAACACCCTTTTCAGACCGCAAAAAGCCGTAGGCATTGTGGCCAGTAATCTTCAAGGTCGCTGAATCAATCCCAGCTTCATCACCGGCATGATAATCCAAAACATCAACCTTAAAGTCATGGGCTGAAGCCCAACGAGTATACATCCGGTACAAGTTGGCTCCCCAGTCGGTTGACTCGGTTCCACCAGAACCAGGATGAATTTCCAAAATGGCATTGTTGGCATCGTATTCACCCGTCAACAATTGCTCCAGGTTATAGGCCTCAACATCTTTTTGCGTCTTTTCAACCAAGTTGGTTAATTCTTCTTGGCTGTCTTCATCATCGGGGTCTTCTTCCACCATCTCGATTAAGACCTCAATTTCATCAGCCTGTTCGGATAGGTTCAAGAAAGAATCACGCCGATTTTTCAATACATTGCTTTGTTCAATGATTCCCTGGGCCTTTTCTTGGTCATCCCAAAAGCCCGGTTCTGTCATTTGGTATTCAAAATCAGCAATTTCTTCTGTTAGCGCATCCAAATCCAACGTTTTGGCAAAACGTTCGATATCCTCTTGGATGGCTGTTAGCGCCTGTTTGGCTGCCACTGTTTCCATGGCGGGTCCTCCCACATAAGAAAAGCGAACTGAGCGTTCGCTTTTTGTTTACGCTGTTAAGTTCGTACGAATCTCGGCCTTCATAAAGGTCCGGGTAGCATCGTATTCGATATCAGCAATCATTCGATTAAAGTTTGCAAAGGCTTCGTTTTGATACTCCACCAATGGGTTTAACTGGCCGTAACCACGCAAGCCGACTCCTTGGCGCAAACGATCCAAGGCATCAATATGGTCTGTCCAGTGTTGGTCAACTGTTCGCAAGATAACAATGCGCTCGAAGGCCAACAATTGTTCTGCTTCCTGCAAGTCTTGCTTCTTTTCAGCCAGGTTATCAAGGGCCAACTGGTACAAACGGTCCTTGATTTCTTGGCGGTTCAAGTTTTGCAAACGAACAGCACCGAGGTCCTTAGATGTTAATGACGTTTCTACAAAGGCAGAAAGGGCATCCAAATCCCATTCCTTTTGATCCTTACCAGGCGTTTGGGCATCAACCACACGGTTGATTGTCCGCTTAACCATTGGCAACAAAACATCATCCAAGCTCTTCTTTTCGTCCAAAACTTGGTCACGTTCACGATAAATCAGCTCACGCTGCTCACGAACAACATCATCATACTGCAAGACGTTCTTACGAGTATCGTAGTTGTTTCCTTCAACTCGCTTTTGAGCTGATTCAACCGAACGCGTAATCCAGCGGTGAGTAATCACCGTGTCTTCATCGTCCATGTTCATTCGTTGCAGCATCGTCCGCACTCGCTCGGCACCGAAACGAATCATCAAATCATCTTGCAATGACAAGAAGAATTGTGAAGATCCGTGGTCTCCCTGACGACCAGCACGACCACGCAGCTGGTTATCAATTCGACGTGATTCGTGACGTTCCGTGGCAATCACGGCCAAGCCACCCAAATCATCGATGCCAGGGCCTAATTTGATATCAGTTCCACGACCGGCCATGTTCGTTGCCACCGTGACGGCACCACGTTGACCCGCATTGGCGATAATTTCGGCTTCTTTCTCGTTGTTCTTGGCATTCAAGACGTTATGTGGAATCTTGTGCGCCGTCAACAACTTCGCCACCAATTCAGAAGATTCAACTGAACCTGTTCCCAACAAGACGGGTTGGCCCTTCTTGTGCAATTCCGCTACCTTATTGATAACCGCATTAAACTTAGTCTTCAATGATGGGTAGAGCAAATCAGGCAAGTCCTCACGTTGGATTGGCCGGTTGGTTGGAATTTCAACGACTTCCATGTTATAGATTTCGCGTAATTCTTCTTCTTCCGTCTTGGCCGTTCCAGTCATACCAGATAACTTCTTGTACATCCGGAAGAGGTTCTGGTACGTAATTTGAGCCATTGACTTATTTTCTTCACGAACCTCGACGCCTTCTTTAGCTTCGATGGCCTGGTGCAAACCATCAGACAAACGAGTCCCTTCTGAAATACGACCCGTTGACTGATCAATCAACTTAACTTCACCTTCCTGAACAACATAATCCTTATCGTTCAAGTAGTTGAAGTTGGCACGCAAAGCCTGATCCACGTGGTGAGTCAAAGCTGTGTTTTGCGCATCGTACAAGTTATCCAAGTTAAAGAAGACTTCAGCATTCTTGATTCCTTCACTCGTGAGTGAAGTATTCTTGCTTTCTTCATCGACCTTATAGTCTTCGTCACGAGTTAAGGTCTTAACAAATCGGTCAACCTGTTGGTACAAAGGTGAAACCCCTGAACCAGGACCAGAAATGATCAATGGTGTTCGTGCCGTATCAATCAAAATTGAATCCGCTTCATCAATTAAAGCGTAGTTCAAACCACGTTGCATCACGCGGTCTTCTGCCCGAGTAACCATGTTATCACGGAGGTAGTCAAAACCAATATTAAAGTTTGTTGAATAAGTGATATCAGCGTCGTAAGCAGCCCGCTTTTCATCAGGAGCCGCATCACCAACGTTCACACCAACAGTCAGACCCAACCAGTTATAGAGTTGACCCATCTGTTCCGCATCACGCTTTGAAAGGTAATCGTTCACCGTCACAACGTGGACACCTTGGCCGGCCAATGCGTTCAAATAAACTGCCATTGTGGCCGTTAATGTCTTTCCTTCACCGGTCTTCATTTCGGCTAGGTTTCCACCATGCAAAACGATGGCACCCATGATTTGTACTCGGTATGGATAAAGGCCCAAGACACGCTTAGCACCTTCTCTTGCCACCGCGAAGGCTTCAGGCAAAAGGGCGTCAAGCTCTTTTGCCGTTGCCTTTTGCTTTTCAGCTGAAGTTGTCTTGCCAGCTAAAGATGCTTGAATTTGAATTTGAAAGTCTTGCGTCTTCTTTTGCAAGGCTTCATCAGACAGGGCAGCAACCGTATCTGCGTATGACTCTACCTGGTCAGCAACCTTTTCAATCTTTTTTAATTGACGCTTTGAATTGTCGTAAAGTTTACGGACTGGATTAACCATGCTTATATCGGTGACCGTTAAAAACGGACACACTCCCTTCATCACAAAATGTTCATTAAAATTTAAGAATACTACAGCCTAGTATAGCAAAAAAGCCGTGGAAATAACAGACTTGGCAGTCTGAAATCAGCCGACAGCTTGGTTGTTTTTAATGATGTGGTGTTGCCTGCAATGTTTCTTGGCCACCCAAATATGGACGCAAAACTTCTGGAACCGTTACTGTTCCATCTTCATTTTGGTAGTTTTCCAAGATGGCAGCCACTGTTCGACCAACGGCCAAACCGGAACCATTTAAGGTGTGAACCAATTCCAACTTACCATCTTCATTCCGGTAAGTAATGTGCATCCGGCGAGCCTGGAAGTCACGGGTATTTGATACAGAAGAAATTTCACGGTACATGCCCTGGGCTGGCAACCAAACTTCCAAGTCATGCGTCTTGGCCGCGGAGAAGCCCATGTCCCCCGTTGACAGCGTAATCACGTGATATGGCAAACCTAATTTTTGCAGAATATTTTCGGCATTGTTTGTCATCTTTTCCAATTCTTGATCGGATTGGTCAGGCGTGGCAAACTTGACCATTTCAACCTTATTAAATTGGTGCAAACGAATTAATCCGCGCGTATCACGACCCGCAGCACCGGCTTCCTTTCGGAAAGATGGTGACAAAGCCGTGATGGAGATTGGCAAGTCCTCTGCAGGAATTGTTTCTCCCGAGTAGTAGTTTGTCAAAGATACTTCGGCCGTTGGGATATAGGTTTGGTTCAACCCTTCCACCCGGTAAGCATCATCTTGGAACTTAGGATACTGGCCAGTTCCAAACATGGCTGAATCGTTCACCACGATTGGCGTAATCATTTCGGTGTAACCTTCTTCACGATGCTGGTCAAGCATGAAGTTATACAATGCTCGTTCCAAACGAGCACCATCACCAACGTAGTACAAGAACCGTGCACCAGAAACCTTGGCTCCACGTTCGAAGTCCAAAATCCCCAAGTCCTCACCGATTTCATAGTGAGGCTTCAACCAGGCTGGTGCTTCGGTCTTAACCACCGGGCGGCCTTGGTAATCAGCAGGTTCCCAGGTTCTGACTTCAACGTTTGCTTCTTCATCAGGACCAACTGGCACGTCATCCTCGGCAATGTTTGGCAAGTGTGCTGCCTGGTCCTTAACCGCTTGATCTAAGCCTTCTAACTCTTGATCGAGGTCCTTGATTTCCTTGGCAACGGCTTGCATTTCCTGAATGGCAGCTGAGGCATCTTCTTTTTGACGCTTAGCAAAGGCAATCTTATCAGATGCTTCATTCCGCTTAGCCTTGAGCTCTTCCACCTTGGCAATCACGTCTCGTCGCTTCTGGTCTGCAGCTAATAAATCAGCTAAGACGCCATCTTGCACACCACGATCTGCTAACTTTTGTGTTGCAACTTCCTGATTCTTTCGTAAGTACTTCAAATCTAACATGGGTTTCTCTCCTTTTTTGGATAATAAAAAGCGCTTTTTCATCCAACTATCTCTAGTCAAGGGACGAAAAAAGCGCAATCCGTGGTACCACCCTAGTTCTGCAAGTCATGCAGCACTCAATTGAGGCCTGATAACGGTGGTAAACCGAGCGACATTACTCGCTAACGTAAATCTGTCGGAGTTTCGATATGACCCTTTACACCAACCAGAGCCTCTCTAAGTTTATCTACTTATAACAGATATTTGCTTAGCTTTAGTATAGCTATTTTGATTGAAAAAGGCAAGATAAGGTGGCGCTCAATCACCAAATCGGCAGAAAAATCTGTACATGACTTAGTAACAGACCGAAGAAGCAATTCGTATGCGGTATGCGACTTAGCAAACAGTGTGTGCACACCCCATTGCACAAAAAAAGAAGACCTACGTCTTCTTTGTCATGGGCCATCCAGGACTCGAACCTGGGACCTCTGCGTTATCAACACAGCGCTCTAACCAACTGAGCTAATGGCCCATCTTCTTTCGGCTTCTTGCCTAAGCGAATGACGGGAATCGAACCCGCATAGCCAGCTTGGAAGGCTGGAATTCTACCATTGAACTACATTCGCATCTTTTCTGGGTTCCCCCAATGGCGCTGGACGGAATCGAACCGCCGACACATGCAGCTTCAATGCATTGCTCTACCAACTGAGCTACAGAGCCAACTTTTCTTTTTTCAGAAAACGGTCACAACGGGGTTCGAACCCGTGATCTCCTGCGTGACAGGCAGGCGTCCTAACCAGCTAGACCATGCGACCAATTGCGGGAGTAGGATTTGAACCTACGACCTTCGGGTTATGGGCCCGACGAGCTACCGAACTGCTCCATCCCGCGATAATATTATTCTGGGCAACACCCGTAAGGAGAATGGGGGATTCGAACCCCCGCGCCGGTTTCCCGACCTGACGGTTTTCAAGACCGTTCCCTTCAGCCAGACTTGGGTAATTCTCCATGTTCTTTTAATCCACTTCCATGGACCATGTTGGACTCGAACCAACGACCGGACGGTTATGAGCCGTCTGCTCTAACCAGCTGAGCTAATGGTCCCAGCTCGAGTCATCGCGGCAGGGGGAATCGAACCCTCGACCTCTCGGGTATGAACCGAACGCTCTAGCCAGCTGAGCTACACCGCGATACTTTGCTGTAGTACTCACAGCGATCGGGACGACAGGATTCGAACCTGCGACCCCCTGGTCCCAAACCAGGTGCTCTACCAAGCTGAGCTACGTCCCGCTTTCTTTTTGGACTTCTTCGCCCTAGACCTTTTGGGGCCTTATGCACCTAGCAGGAGTCGAACCTGCAACCTTCTGATTCGTAGTCAGACACTCTATCCAATTGCGCTATAGGTGCATTATGCCGGCGACCGGGATCGAACCGGTACGATGTTTCCATCGCAGGATTTTAAGTCCTGTGCGTCTGCCTATTCCGCCACGCCGGCATCCAAGCGAACGACGGGATTCGAACCCGCGACCCCCACCATGGCAAGGTGATGTTCTACCTCTGAACTACGTTCGCATAATCATGCCGACTAAAGGATTCGAACCTTCGACCCCCGCTTTACAAGAGCGGTGCTCTACCAGCTGAGCTAAGTCGGCTGGATTGCCCGACGCGGCGTGCATATCTTGGCCTTCGCCAATGGACGATACAGGGATCGAACCTGTGACCCCCTGCTTGTAAGGCAGGTGCTCTCCCAGCTGAGCTAATCGTCCAAAATAAAAAAAGAAGTCCCCTTCTTTTTTATATGTATCGGCATCGCGTCGTCCTATCCTCGCAGCCAGCGTTCCGGCAACTACTTTCGGCGCTATAGAGCTTAACTTCTGTGTTCGAGATGGGTACAGGTGGTTCCTCTATGCCATCAACACGA